>JBMTCO010000098.1:0-9437 GCA_049430945.1 Cyclobacteriaceae bacterium | reverse complement strand
AAAATGGGGTAATGTAAAAACCGAATGGGACATTCTTTCAAGTCTTCCTGAATAGAGATCGCATGCGGCCACCAGCTTAACCCCAGGTACTTTTAGTGTGTGTTCCAGATTATTGAATCCCATGATGCCCATTCCTATTGCAGCAATCTGCACCTTATCATTTGCAGCGAATGTTTTATGTGCCCATTGGTGTTGATCAGAGGTAAGCTGATGTGTTCTGGCGGTGTGCGCAATTAATCCGGATAATATTGAAGTGGATGCCGCTTTTTTAATAAAAGCCCTGCGGGATTGATTTTTTTTCATTTTCTGATACGATGTATTACTTAACAAATTATAAATAAATTACTGATATTCAATATATTATCTTCTTCCTTGAGGCTTTCTTTTAAGGGTGCTTTTTCCTTTTTTGCTTTTTCTTGTTTCAAAGCCGTAGGTATAAATAAGGCTGAAAGAAATGGTTTTGAGGTTCACGAACATGGTGTCTTCGAAGTTCAGGATATTGAGATGTGTATCGGTCTGCCGGGTTCCCAGGTTTGTGTGTCCCCAAGTGAAACGTACCTCTCCGTATAATTTCTGTTTCATATTGATTGGAGCATCACCACCCATGCTCAGGTCCAATCCAAACAACAGCCTGTTGGGATCGTTAATAAAATAGCGGTTGAAGTCTCCCCAGGCATCAGGGTCATAATTATTGTATTCAACAGTAAACTTTGATACCCCGCCATTCGGGGTGGTGATTTTTCCTTTCCCCGGGCCAACGAACCATGAAACTGCCGGTCCTGCACCAAAGTAAATCTCTCCCTTCAGATCTTCTCTTAGATTTACGGGAATGGTTTTTCTGAGAGCCATTGCAGAGGTCAGAAAATTGTAATCATAATCTGTAATCCAGCCTGATTCATTGATTTTCATTTTCCTTCCTCCACGCTGATATCCCAGTTCTGCAGCAAATGAAAAATCTTTTTGAAGAGGCATTGTAAGAATGCCTGAAGCTGTAAAACCAGTTTTTGGAAGTGTACTCAATATTTCACGGTCTTCTTTACTAGTTATTGAGCCTATGGTTATTGTTGGTCCAAGTCTGAAACCAAAACTGTATTTTTGGGTATTGCTCCAGTAGGTGTCTTTCTTGATCACTTTAGTAGCCTGGGACCATCCTGCTGTTGAACTGATCAGCAGCAAGCATGTAACCAGTATGTTAAATTGACAAACTTTGGAGTACAGATGCATAATAAACCACCAAATTCCGCAGTTCAACTGTTAAAACAAAATCAGAAGTTGTATTTTTAGAGATTAGAGAAATTGTGTTTAAGAGCAGAATAAGGGCTTTTACGGTAATTATGGTTTGTTTGCAACTGTCCTTTGAAATAAAGGGGCAGGAAGTGGCTCATTTTACCCAGTTTTTCTTCAATCCCTCATCCTTAAACCCATCACTTACAGGAATTGACGGACAGTCAGCAGCTTTTTTATCATACAGCCGGCAGTGGATAGGGATTGAGGGTAGTCCTGTGCTGGGCCAATTCAGTATTCAGGCCCCGAGTCCTGACCGGCTGGCGATCGGGCTAAATGTCAATCAGGATGAAAGGGGCGTTATTGGCACCAGCTCTGTTCTTTTATCCTCAGCCTATAATATTCCGATAAGTAAAGATGTATTCTTTCGCTATGGGTTTTCATTAGGCGCGGGTTTTTTTAAAACTGATTTGAGCGCTCTAAGGTTCGGTACCATCGCTGCTGATCCTGTGATCAGCAATTTACCCGGCAGTGACATTCAGTTGTTGGCCAATACAGGTGCTTCTATTCACACAAAGACCTTTCATCTGGGTCTTTCCATACCTAATCTCTTCAGGTTTAATTACCTCGCTGCTGAGCCATTTAATGTAGGAACCTTTGGTCCGCTTGACCAGATCATCCTTCATGCATCCTACAGGTATTATTTACAAAAGGGCAAATATTTATTTGAACCATTTATCAATTACAGGTTAAATCAAAACCGCCCTTCGCAAATTGAAGTCGCCGGGCTGCTACATCTTCAGAATCTGGTTTGGGTTGGGGCGTCCTACAAACAGGATTTTGGTATCTCCGGTATGGTAGGTTTTAAATTTTCACCGGCTATGGCCGTTGGTTATTCCTATTCCATTAAAAACACAGGGCTTAATCAGCTTGCAAGCCCTAGTCATGAAGTTCAGGTTGGTATGTTATTCGGTGCCCGGCATCGAAATATTCCAGTTTATTCATTTGTAAATGCTGAGAAGCCTAAAGTCAGGGGTAGGCCGGCAACCATGATGGCTCAAAAAAAGAAGCCTGCGCCCGTTATGGCATCAAAAGGAACGGTTGTAGCCAAATCAGGGTTTCAGCCTAAAACTGCTGCACCATTAAAACCTAAAGAACAACCTGTAAAGCAGGAGGTTACACAAAATTCGAAACCTGATCCCAATCAGTCTGCGCCGGCAAAAACTCCAGCAAAGGAACCAGATGGTAAGGCTGTTTCACCTTTAGAAACGGCTGTTGCAACGAAGGATGAGCAACAACCGGAGAAACAATTGGCAAATCAGAAACAGGTTGAAAAACCGGTAGGACCTGCAACCATTCCGGTACCGGTTAAATCAGAGCCGGCCGATTTAAAATCTGTTGAGATTAAACCCGCACAGAAGGAAGTTGCAACCACTCAGTCTGAAGTTACAAAACCAATCGAGGGTGTTGATGTTGCCATTGCCCCTTCCAAGTCGCCTGCTACAGAGTCAGGGGGATCAGCAAGATTAAAGGAGCAGAAAGTTGAGTTTTCTACCCCGGATCCACGGGACAGGCCGGATAACAATCAAGCAGGAACTCCAAGACTTAAGGAAGTAATCAGTACGCCGGTTGAAGAAGCAGCGGATGATGAAGGGGAAGATGCTGATCTGCTTCATGGTACGAGTCATCTGGCTGACAGTCTTCAGGAGGTTGATGAACGTGAGAGACTTGGAAGGCTTGATAAACACATGGATAATCCAATGGAAATTCATGAGGGTACTGCGCCGCACTCAGAAAGATATGAACGGGTTAAACGAGGGTCCCACAAGGAGGAGATGGACCTCGGAGATTATGTAATCATCGGGGTATTCAAATCTGAGGCGAATGCCAAAAGATTGTCTGATGGAATAAAGGGCCTTGGATTTCCGGATGTGGATTATGGTTATCTTACCAATAAGTCCATTTGGTATGTTCATTTTGAGGGGACTGATAATCTGGAGGAAGCGAAGGCAACAAGAGAGAAATACAGAAAAATAAAATTATTCAGGGATGCCTGGTTATTGACTGTACACCCATGATGAGACTGAATATTTTTCCTGTTGTCATTTTCATCTGTCTGGTTAGGGCGGGAGTATCAGTTTATGGTCAGGCACCTGTGATAAATTCTATCAGCAGGGAGGTGACCTATGCGGGAGATAATATCATAATCACAGGGGCAGGATTCAATACTGACAAAACAAAGATGAAAGTGTGGTTTGGTTCTGTTGCCGGTACAGTTTTGTCTTCTACTGCATTTTCTATGGAGGTAAATGTTCCGCCCGGTGCACGGGTAAGTAATCTTGAAATTATTAATACTGCCAGCGGACTTTCTGTAATATCCAATAACAGATTTGCACCTTATTTTTCAGGATCAGGATTTGATGCTGCCGCATTTAATGCTCCGCCGTACAGTTCGACCGGTGATTACCGGACCTTTTCAAGTGCGCCTGAGCACTATGATGTGTGTGCCTGCGATTTTGATCTTGATGGTAAGCCTGATCTGGCCGCTTCAAAGTACAACAGTGATCCGCGAATAAGAATCTTAAAGAATACAAGTTCAGTCGGAAACCTTTCGTTTTCAGAGCAGAATTTTTCTTCCGGAACTCAGGTTACGGACAGGATTATCTGCGGTGATCTGAACGGGGATGGAAAACCTGAAATTGTGGCATCGCCCTCCGGAAATGTGAATAAAAATATACTCACCATTCTTCCAAATAATTCAGGTTCCGGATCCGTGAGTTTTGCGGCAGCGCAGCAGATAATTTTACCAAGTACCAAGGCGTACGTCAGAAGTATTTCCATCAGGGATTTGAACAATGACGGGAAGCCTGAATTGATAGTTGCAAATTCATACAAGCCTTCAGCCACGGCTGTGGCGCCAGATAATGTCAGTCCGTTTTATATTTATGTGAATCAGAGTTCCGGCGGTGTTATCAGTTTTAGCAACACGCCGATTGAGGTTTCACTTCCAAGATATGTCGGTACTTATAGTATTGAAATTCAGGACTTTGACGGCAGTGGATTGCCGGATATTGCCATTGCCGAGTTTCAAAGTAATTCCATTTATCTGTTACCAAATACCAGTACAGGCTCCATTAGTTTTGGTGCTGTTGTCACAAGGCAGATTAACAATGCGGCAATCAATAAACTGACTTCAGCGGATTTTAACGGAGACGGGAAACCTGACCTGGCAGTGACTGACTTTTTCAATGGCGATGTGGATGTGTTTATTAACAACAGTACGGGAGGAAATATAAGTTTTTCCAATCCTGTTGTGACCCGGATACTGGGTGGACCGGATGGGATGGATGTGGCGGATATTGACGGAGACAAGGATGTGGATATTGTGGTGGCATGTCGTACTGACAAGCGCGTTACTGTGCTGATTAATGATGGTGCCTCTTCGCCCTTGTTTTCAAGGGTCGATATTGCCACTGAACGAAATATCAGAAATTTATATACCGGTGATCTGGATGGGGATGCTAAACCTGACCTTGCACTTGTAACCTTTAATGCAACCTCCAATTTGTTTTCCATTGATGTGTTGAGGAATAAGTCTTGTTTCGTGCCTGCCATTACAAATGAACAGCCGCTTACAAATTGTCCGGGACAGCCGGTGGCACTAAGTTCTGTGCCCGGCTATGGTGTTACATATGAATGGAAAAAGGACGGAGTAGCGGTTTCTTCCACAGACTTGCCGCAGACTACCGTAACTCAGCAAGGAAGCTACACTGTAACAGCCTCAGGCGAATGCAGTGAAGCACAGGCAACCTCTTTTCCTATTGACCTGACAACTACAACCGGAACTGTACCTGCGACCCCTGTTATTCAGGGAGAGGGTTCTGTTTGTGAAGGCGGCGCAATTGAATTGTCAACCACTCCTGTAGCCAATGCCACATATTTGTGGACTGGTCCAAATGGATTTACATCAGATCAGAGTAGTTTCAGCAGAGGTAATGCTACCGGACCGATGGCGGGTCAATACAGCCTTCAGATTGTACAGGGATTTTGTAAAAGTGATGTCGTGACCAATGTGGTTGAAGTCATCAATCTTTCCTCATTTAAAATTTCCACCGAATCTTCCACCAATTCTTTTTGTCAGGGCTCATCCCTTCAGCTATCGGTTTCTCAGTTTGACGGATATATGTATCAGTGGAAAAAGAATGGTTCAAATATCACAGGTGCCATCGGATCATCATTTATTGCTCAGGAAGAGGGTAGTTATACAGTGAACATTTCATCTAGTCTAGTTCCAACCTGCAAAACCGATTTAAGTCCTGCTGTAACAGTCAAGGCCTTAAGTCCGCCCGTTGCATCATTTACTCCTCCTGTTCCTGTATGTACAGGAGGTGAAAACCTTTTTGTGAATACGTCTGAGGTTGATGCCGGCGCAACCCCTGTTTACAACTGGAATTTTGGTTCGGGGGGAACATTTACAGGGCAGAATCCACCGAAGGTTAGTTTTTCCACTGCGCAATCTGCTCTAAATATTTCACTGACTGTTGCCTATGAAGGTGTTTCCGGGTGTCAGAATTCAAAATCGAGTTCTGTTATTATTGAACAGACAACTGTGCCTCTGATATCTCCTGAAACACCTGCAGTATGTCAGGAATCACCTCAGACATTAAGTGTGGCCGGCGGTTTTTCAGCTATTGACTGGAGTACAGGTGCCACAGGTCCGGAAATAAATGTAAACACAAGTGGAGCGGTTTCAGTTTTAACTACTGATGTAAAGGGATGCAAAGGTGCTGCCACGGTGAATGTGATAGCTCTGCCTATTCCGGAAATTTCAATTCAGGCAAGCAAGAAAATTATATCTGCGGGTGAGCAGGTGCTATTAACTGCCTCCGGTGCTGACACATGGCAATGGGAGCCGGCGGAATTTCTTGACAATCCTTCAATTTCTGCACCGGTAGCGAGGCCAACTGTGACTACTAAATTTTTTGCAACAGGTTTTCTAACCGACGGATGCTCTGCACGAGATTCTGTTGAGGTTCAGGTAGATGGGAATATTTTATTTCCCAATATTTTTTCCCCGAATGGAGATGGAGTAAATGATCTGTGGGAAATCCCGTCCTTTGAAGCATACTCTGATTGTTTTTTAGCTATTTTTGATAGGTCCGGTCGCAGGGTATTTGAACAAAAAGGATATTCTAATGATTGGGATGGCAGGTATAACGGGAAGTTGCTGCCGGAGGGTGTTTATTATTTTGTAATGGGCTGTCCGGACAGGGTTCCTATTACAGGCAATATTTTACTAGCGAGATAACTGAATGGTTTCTTACACGAAACGATTAAAATTTCTGGTATTACAACTGTTGCTTGCGGCGGCGGTGCTTTTCAGTCTGCCTGCTTCAGGTCAGACGTTTGAAATTTGCAATGATGGCGTTGACAATGATGGAGACGGGCTGATTGATTGTAATGACTCCGATTGTCAGTTTGCTCCCAATATTGAAAGAGGATGTAATTGTTTTGATGGGATTGATAATGACGGAGATGGAAAGACAGATGCATCAGACACCAACTGTTACGGATATCTTGGGTTATCTTTTGTTGGTAATGGTGCTGATTGTTCCATCACTCCCGATACGGATGGAAATGTATTTAATCTTGTTTCGCCTGCTGTCTCCGGTCAGAATACAGTTGATACCCAATCCAAGGTAGCTATTGGTGACGTGGATTTTGACGGAATCCCGGATGTGGTGGCCTCCTCAAAGTGGAACGGTGAATTAAGGGTGGTTGCCACAAAGACTCATAGTATTGACGGAAAGAATTTTTCTGCCGGGGATATTAAATCTGATTTCAAGGTAACCGGTAATACAGGTGCCATTCCATTCAGGGGTGCTGATGTTACCGGAACGACTGTTCCAAAGAGCAATGGTTGTTACCCTCAGAATCTTGTATTTGAACATGAGTTGCTTATTGCAGACATTGATCCAACAACAGATGTAACCCCAAGAAGGTCAGCTGAGATTTTTGCGGTTATCAGTAACAGGGGAGGAAATCCTGAAAGTCCGCCTGAGTGTTTTTATCTGGCCGCATTTGATTATGTGGTTGATGATCTGGTGTTGAAATGGTTTGTAAGGCTTGGAAGTGATCGTCCCGGAATTCCCGGGATTACTGATTTTGACGGAGATGGTAAGTCTGAGATTTATTTAAAAAACCGAATCTATGCTGCTGAGAGTGGTGTTTTGCTCGCTGACGGCGGAGGCAACTGGGACACCCAGGTTAACTCTGCACCATCTGCAGTTAATATCACAGGTGATTCAAAGCAGGAATTGATCTGCGGAAACATCATTTACAATGTTCCTTCCTTGGCAACCCGTACGCTTCAAACACTTACAGTGTTTAAAGACATGAATCTCATTCCGGGGCTTCCTGCGAGTAAAATTTATTATCCGAAAGTTTACAATGACCCGGTTGAATACGGTATAGACAATCACAGCAGCACCGCCATCGGTGATATCGACAATGACGGAAATATTGATATTTTTCTTTCAGGTTCTGTAAACAGTTCCACAGGACAGACAGCGGTCTTTTACTGGAATCAATTTAAAAACACTGTTTCTGTTTATATTCCTGTTGACCCTGACCCCTTACTTAATCTTGGATGGCCCTGGGGAACAGGCCGTATTAACCTTGCAGATGCCGATGGTGATGCGAAGCTTAATGTAAATTTTATTGCGGGTAACCAGTTGTTCAGTCTTAAAGAAGATGCTTCCGGTAATCTCATAAGCAACTGGACAACCTCCCGAACAATCAATGATTCACGAAGCGGGGTGGTTACCTGTACTGTTTATGATTTTGATAATGATAATAAACCTGAGATTGTTTACAGAGATTCTCAGGAGATCGCAATTGTTGATGGTGCGACCGGCCAGACCAAAAAGTGGTCATCCTCTTGTCAGTCGCATACATTTACAGAGGGCCCCATCATTGCGGATGTGGATGATAACGGCAGCACCGATATTTGTGTGCCCTGTTTCAGGGGCCCTGGTAATTTCGGAATTCTTGGTGGATTGCAACAACAAGCACTTGGTGAGGTAAGATTATTTTATTCAGATGCCAATGACTGGCTTCCTACCCGCCAGGTATGGAATCAACCCGGATATTTTGTTGTAAATATTAATGATGACCTTTCTGTGCCTCGAACACAGCTTGATCCTAACACCACTTTCAGCAGCGGGAGTTGTGCGAATGGTAAAGTTGGCCCACAGAAGCCATTAAATATGTTTATTAATCAGGTTCCGACCATGGGACCTGATGGTTGTCCGTTTTATCCTGCTCCTGACCTGGCCTTTAATGGAGATGATCCTGCTCAACCCGGTGTTGACACGAATCTTGATGGCAAACTATTTTCTGTTGCCACTGTAATTCCGCCGGTTTGCGGAGATGTTCAGGTTGGGGTTTACTTTAACTTTATTAATAATGGTGACTTACCTTTATCAGATAATGTACCAGTAAGCTTCTTTGCCGGAGACCCGACTGCAAATCCACCCGGCGTAAGACTTTTTAATACAACACTTGATATCAACAATCTGGCTGTTTTGGAAAATCGACAGACTAGTACCATTACTTTTAACGGGCCATCAAATGAATACACATTGTACATCATGTTATACAATGATGGTTCAGTACTTCCAATTGATCTGGGTGCGTCCAGTAAAGTAGAGTGTACCGTTTCCAATAACCTTTATTCCATTGATGTTGTTCCCAGGCCCTTTGATGTTACTGTAGAAAATCTTAGCGATAATAATAAATGTAGTCCAACTGATCCGAATGTTGGTGCACTCAGAGCAAAGATTTTCAAAAATGGCACCGAGCTCACCGATTACAGCGAATTTACTTTCCAGTGGTATGAGGATGCTGCCGGTACCATTCCGATAGCAGGTGCTGACCAGTACAATATAACAGGACTTGATGCAGGTGACTACTATGTTGTGGTTACTGACCAGGTGAATCAATGCGGAAGTGTTCCGAGCCGTGGAGACATCGTGACCAGTCAACCCAATCCTGATATTTCTGTTTCCCTTAATTCACAACAAACAAATTGCAGTCCGCCCAATGGACAACTTACTGTCAGTGTTGCAGGTGGCAACACAGGATATACTTTTGCCTGGTTTGATTCTAACCTGAACCCATTGGGAATAACAGGAGCCGTAGCAAGCAATCTT
>JBMTCO010000097.1:0-9536 GCA_049430945.1 Cyclobacteriaceae bacterium | reverse complement strand
TCGAACCCAGGACCCATACATTAAAAGTGTATTGCTCTACCAACTGAGCTACGGAATCTTATTTCTGCCAAAGCCTGCCGCTCCGGCTTGTAAGGAAGTTTGAAACTCTATCGTCCTATAACTACCTTTACCCCCTTTGAATGCCCACGAAAGCCTTAAAAGAGGCTGCAAAGGTAGCAGATGATGGTTCATATGCAAAACACCAAAAAGAAAATTTACCCCTCACGACCTATATTTACGGTCTTTCTGGTCACTTTCGTACTCACAAGCAGCCTCGCAGCGATTTCTGCGCAACAGGCCGACTCACTGCTCATCAAAGCAGACTCCGATTTTACCTCCAAAGCTTATCAGAGTGCAGCAGAAAAATATCTGCAACTGTTTGAAAATGGATGGTTTACAAAAGCCTCGCTGCTGAAGTATGCATGGATCATGGAATCCTCCGGCAAACCGGAAGAAGCCGCATATGCACTTTACAAATCCTATTTAATCACTGATGATCAGGCTACTTATACCAAGCTTACTGAACTAACAGATAAATATAATCTGGCAGGATATGAATCCTCCGAACAGGAATATATTCTGAAAAAACTCAGCTCGCTTCAATGGCCGGTCACAGGGTTATTGACTGCCGTTTGCATTTTTCTGACTTCATTCCTGTTCTACAGAAAAAAACAAAACCCTGAGTACGTGGCCACAACAATAAGCTACCTGACTTCCGGTCTGCTGGTGTTGCTGCTCCTTTCCATAAACTTCCTCAACCCCGAACCAAGGGCGGTAATCAGCCAAAGCGGTGTAATACTTATGAATGGTCCGTCTGCCGCTTCAGGAGTTTATGCCCCTGCCGACTATGGCAACCTGGTGACGATCAGAAAAGAAAAAGATGTCTGGGTGCAGGTTTCCTTCAACGGAAAATCTGCCTGGATCAAGGCCTGGCAATTACGAAAAGTATGAAGGGTAGGCTTCAGATAAAATCAAGCATCATCGCCGAAGCACTGATCTGCTTTGGTCTGATGGCAGGGTTATCCTGCTGCAATACTCCCAAACTCCCCTCCCCCGATTCCGACAACGGCGGTCTAAGTCTGCCGGATGGTTTCAGTGCGCTCGTGATTGCCGATAGCGTCGGTCCCACAAGACATATCGCCGTGAGCGACCGCGGAGATATTTATGCCAAACTAAAAATCACCACGGCCAAGCCGGGTAACATCGCCATGCGGGATACCTCGGGAGACGGAAGGATGGATATTATTAAAGCATGGGGAAATTATCCCAATGACGGCAGCTTCGCTACAGAAATGAGAATCCATAACGGATATCTTTATTACAGCTCCGAGCAGGTAGTCTACAGACAAAAACTTGAAAATGATCTGATACCGGGTGGTACGCCTGAAGTGATCATGCGTGACCATCATCCGAGGCAGTGGCACAATGCGAAATCACTTGCCTTTGACAATGACGGTGGGATGTATGTAACATTCAGTGCCCCGACCAATGTCTGCGAAAACTGGATGGAGCAACCTTCAAACAGTTCAGCTTATATCTCAGGGGAATTTCCTTGCTCACAACTTATTGACCAATCAGGCATCTGGCGCTTTGATGCCGATAAGCCTGAACAGGTTCAGTCCGACGGCGTAAAATTCGCTCGCGGGCTCAGAAGTGTGGTAGCCATTGCATGGAATGCTGAAGATCAGAACCTTTATGCGGCACAGCATGGCCGCGATTATTTATATGGTCACGCACCGCATCTTTATACGCCATGGCAAAATGCAGTACTGCCCGCTGAAGAATTCATCAGAATAAAAGAAGGTGAAGATTACGGATGGCCTTACAGTTATTACGACCCATTCAAAAAGAAAAGAATACTTGCCCCTGAATATGGTGGCGACGGCGAATCAACACCGGAGCAATTCAAATTTGCTGATCCGCTCATGGGCATGCCCGCACACTGGGCTCCGAATGATTTGTTATTCTATAAGGGCGATCAGTTTCCTTCCCGATACAAACAGGGGGCCTTCATCGCTTTTCACGGATCTACCAACCGATCTCCCTATCCTCAGGCAGGCTACATCGTTGCATTTATCCCCTTTGAAAACGGGGAACCAACAGGAGCATGGGAAATATTTGCCGACGGCTTCGCAGGAAGAGATACCATTAAAGAAATGAGTCAGGCAAAATACAGACCCATGGGACTCGCAGAAGGGCCTGATGGTTCATTGTACATTTCAGAATCCACAAAAGGTAAAGTGTGGCGGGTAATTTTCACTGGAGACCGCGAAAGTTTCGAAGAATCCTCCCTAAAAAATATGGAAGAAAGAAAATCCATGAGTTATGTAAAAACGCCTGATGAAACCTCCGATAATTTATCGCTCAGAGAACCTGTCAATCCTGCCTTCCTCTATTCAGCATATTGCGCATCCTGTCATCTGCAGCAGGGCGAAGGAGTTCAATATATTTATCCTCCCCTTGCAGAATCAGATTGGGTAAACGGAGATAGGCAACGATATATACGGACAGTTCTTCATGGTCTTAACGGAGAAATAAAGGTCAATAAGGAAACCTATAATCAGATCATGCCCCGTTTTGATTTCTTAAGCGACAAGCAGCTGGCAGAATTGCTGACTTATATAAAATCAGACTTTGGAAATAAAGGCGGAAAAATTCTTCCCGAGGAAGTGAAGCAATTGAGACTGTCAGGAAAAAAATAATTAACCCATCCCATGTTTCAGCGCCTGCAATCACTTTTTAATCCTGAAAGGTTTCAGGGCCATGGTAAAACAAAATCTTATTTTGAAGGGTGGTATTTCAAGCTGGTAAGCAAAGACAAGCGATCCATCGCAGTCATACCGGGATTGGCCTTTGATGCAAACGGTAACGGACATGCATTCATTCAGATACTGGATGGCAACAAGAAAATAAGTTCTTACATCCGTTTTGACATCAGTCAGTTTCGCGCATCGAAGGATAAATTTCTGGTGACCATCGGAGGAAATGTTTTTTCCGATCAACAGATCACGCTTAACCTGGATGAACTTAAAGGAACGGTCAGTTTCCGAGAGACCGTCGGATGGCCCAAGCCCTGGTACTCGCCGGGTATTATGGGACCATTCAGTTTTATGCCCTTCATGGAATGTTATCACGGCATTGTAAGCATGGATCATGTGTTACAGGGAGCACTGGATTTAAAGGGAGAGAATATTGATTTCTGGGATGGGCGTGGATATCTTGAAAAAGACTGGGGTCGCTCCTTCCCTTCTGCATATACCTGGATGCAATCCAATCATTTCAAAGAGCGTGGGATTTCGCTGAAATGTTCCGTGGCCCGGATACCGTGGCTCGGAAGTTCATTCACCGGTTTCATTGGTGGCTTATGGCTGAAGGACCACCTGATAAGGTTTACAACCTATAACAATTCAGATTTGCTTGAATGCCGGATTGACAGGGAGCAGGTGAAATTGAAATTAAAAAATCCTGATTTTATTCTTGACATCAACGCGCACCGCAGCGAGGCCACACAGTTGGCTTCGCCCATTCAGGGAGCCATGGAAGGCAGGATACAGGAAACTATGGATGCAAGACTTGATGTAAGACTGACGCTGGTGCGAAGCGGTAAAACTGTTTTTGAAGATTCAGGTTATCACGCAGGGCTTGAAGTTGCGGGTGATATCGCAACCATTCTGAAGTAGTTTACTTCAAATCTTTTTTCCTGTTATACGCTGCAGCAATAAAACGCAGACACCTCCGATACCGATAAATAATCCGGTTGCCTGGAGACCCGCCCCAAGACCATAGTCCTGTTTAAGCCATGAAAACATTTCAGGACTCAGAAATCCGCCAAGGTTGGCAATTGAATTTATCAATGCCAGTCCGGCTGCTGCTGCAGTGCCGGAAATCAAAGCCGTAGGAACAGACCAGAAAGCAGAAACAATACACATAACAGCCGTTGTAGCCACACATAAAGATCCAAGAACAAGATAAGGTCCGGCTGACTGCAGCCCGGCTGTCAGAAAGGCAAGCATCCCGATCAGGGAACCCACCAAGAGGTGCCACTTCCGGTCTCCGGTTTTATCAGAACTTCTTCCAAAGATCAGCATCCCGACAGCTGCGCAGGACCATGGTATGGCAGTCAGCCACCCTGTTGCCGTATGGGCTGCGTTAAAATTATTCTGAATGATTTGAGGCATCCAGAATGACACGCCATAAAGGCCCATGACAAAACTGAAGTAGATCAGAACTGAAATCCATACAACAGGCGAACCAAATACACTTGTCCATGATGCAGATGATTGTATGGCGGGTTGAGTTCCTTCATTCAGATCAGATTCAATTTTTTTCTTTTCCGATTCGGTAAGCCAGGCCGCCTGTGAAGGTTTATCTGTCAGAAGAAAAGGAAGCAGCAACCCAAGAGCAATGCTTGGTATTCCTTCAAGAATAAATAACCATTGCCATGGTTTTCCTGTTGAAAAACCTGCGGCGTAGTCAAGGATCCAACCGGAAAGCGGAGATCCGATTACTCCGGCAAATGCCACGGCCATCATAAAGCCCGCGTAGATTCTGGCTCTGTAAAACCGGGGATACCAGTAAGTCAGGTACAAAATAATAGCGGGAAAGAATCCCGCTTCTGCCACACCAAGCAGAAATCTGAAGAAATAAAAATGTGCAGGATCAGAGCTGAAGGCACAGAGCACCGAACAGATGCCCCAGGTAATCATAATCCTGGTGATCCAGATTCGTGCTCCAACCCGGTGCATGATCAGATTTCCCGGGACTTCAAAAAGAAAATATCCCAGAAAAAAAATGCCTGAGCCAAGTGCGAATACACTATCGCTGAACGATGGTTCGCCATTCATTTCAAGTTTGGCGAACCCCACATTTACCCGGTCCAGATAAGCCAGAATGTAACAGAGAAACAAAACAGGCAGCAGCCGCCTGGTTACTTTGCCATAGACCACTGAGCCTGAAGTTTCCATTTAAAAATTTTAATCAGATTATTGAAATACCCGAATGTAATCCACCACCATCTCCTGAGGAAATACAGTATTGTTATCAGGGCTTCCGGGCCATCTTCCACCAACAGCCACATTCATCAGAAAATAATATGGCAGTCTGAAAATATTCCCGCTTGCCGATGGGTAATTAAAACTTCCAAACAATTTATCATCCACATACCAGTCAATTTTACTTCGATCCCATATCGCGGAGAAAACATGAAATGTATCTGAAAATGTTTCACCACCGATTAGAGTGGTTGAACCAGTGGAGGTACGATAGCCTTTGGTCGCATTATCCTGGTAATGCACAGTGCCATGCACTTTAGATGGTTCACTTCCGATCAGTTCCATAATATCAATTTCTCCGCATCCCGGCCAGGGGTTGGAGTCAATATTGGCGCCGAGCATCCAGATAGCAGGCCACAACCCTTTACCCTTCGGAAGCTTTGCGCGAATGTCAACTCTGCCATAGGTGATCTCAACTTTTCCTTTTGTCTTTATTCTTGCTGAGCGATATACGCCATTATCATCTATGGCCCTGATGGTCAGATTGCCATTGGCTACGTTTATTACAGAGGATTGCTCACCATAGAGCTGTAATTCATTGTTTCCCCATCCGCACAGATTCGGACAACCATTTCCAAGGTCATAAGTCCAGGACTGAAGATTAAGGCTTTGTCCGTCAAATTCATCTGACCATACAAACTTCATGGAAGGGTAAGCAACCGGAGAGAAAAATCCTGTTTCATCTGACAAGACCGATGACGGCTCATCATCATCCACAATGCTGACCTGGAACTCATTACTGATTGTGGCAGTGGTTAAAACCACCTTAAAGATTTCTGTTATCTCTGAGTATTTATCCCCGGTTACCACAACTGGAATTAAAGCTTCTTCTGAGCCCTTTAAAAACTCCAGAATACCAGACGTTGCAACAAGGTCCACAGATTCTTGTGTATCCACATGGATTATCTCATAATTCAGACTGAGTGCTGAGTTTAAATTTCCCTGGCGGATGATTTTCACTGAACGTTCAGAGGTTTCGGAACCTTCTGTAATAAGTTCAGTGCCTAGGCGGAAAGTTGATGTACCTGCAGGTTCGTCCCCCGAGCAGGCAATAAGTCCAAAAAACATTACGAATAAAGAAAAAAATAATTTCACAGGTATTTATGTTATAAGGCCTCCAATCTAACCACTTTAAAGTATACAGAAAAGAAAGGATAAGCTAAAAAAACCAAAAAGGAAGTATTTAAACGAATAAGTATTGAGGAGACCGGCCTGTAAAGGTCCAAATCAGGTTTCCACAATAAAGGGCTTGGCGCTTTCAGAAACAATCTTCAAATTAACAGATAGCGAACTCCAACTTATTAAATTAGGCCATCTAAAAAACTCCATGAAAATCCTTAAAATCTCAGGCTTAGTTCTGCTCTCTTTCATAGGTTTAATCCTGCTTGGACTAGGCATGGCATATACCCCTGATATTCCGGCGGTAGAGGCTGAAATGAAATATATGACGAATGAGTCCGCAATTATTCCCGTGATGGATGCACAAATGCATATTCGTGTGAGAGGCGAAGGGATGCCACTGTTTCTTATTCATGGATCATTTGCCTCCTTACATACATGGGCGGCGTGGGAGTCTGAACTTTCAAAACAATACCGGACCATCTCCATGGATTTACCCGGACATGGACTTACAGGTCCAAACCGTTCGCAGGTGTACGGACAGAATTATTACAGAGATCTGGTATTTGCGCTGGCAGACACTCTTAAGATTGATACGTTTTATGTGGCGGGTAATTCAATGGGAGGCAATGTGGCATTGCGCATGGCACTTGAGAAGCCGGAAAGGATTAAAAAACTGATTCTTGTCGATGCGGCTGGCTCTCTTCAAACAACAAAACCGGATACAACAACAAGACAGTCCGGCAATTCATCAAAAGACAGACCATGGATCTTCAGACTCATTGCACATCCGGCAGGCGGGAAATTAATGACTCGGTTCACCCCACGGTTTTTATTTAAACTGAACCTGCAGCAAGTTTATGGCGACTTGAATCTAATCAATGATACATTAGTGAACCGATACAGTGAGTTGTTGAGGCGGGAAGGAAACAGAGAAGCAACATTAAAAAGGCTGACCGGTGGGATTAACTTAACGGGGCCCTCAGGAAGCAAAACCGGAAATGAGATTTCCATCCCTACTCTAATTCTCTGGGGGGCGAAGGATAAGTGGATTCCTCTCAAAAACGGCGAGCTATTAAATAGTCAGATTCCGAATTCAAAACTCGTTGTATTCCCGGAGGCAGGACATGTTCCGCATGAAGAAATACCGGCTGAAACAGTTCAGGAAGTTTTAGATTTTCTGAAGTCTTCGGGCAGCATCGAGTGATAAAAAACGCCCACCGCTGATGCGATGAAATCTATACGACTCAGATCGCTGCAAGAAAGTCTTTTGAAAGAAATGAGGTCCTCAAGCCATTGTGAATATAAATTGGCTCTCGGATACCGGCCATGTTTATGTTCACCCTGTAACAGAGGATTCAACTGTGAAGTCAGGTACCTGTAAAAGTGCCTGGAATCCTCATCAGAGGTTACAGCCTGCCATGCCCAGCTCCCGGACTTAATGTACGCAGAAACCAGTCCTTCAAGGTTCTGATCCTTATCGTTATAAATCCTGCTTACGGTGGTTTTGTGATTTACCTCCATCTTTTTGATAATCTCAAAACCCATCCGCAACGCAATGGTTTCACGAATCGGGGAAATATTAACATTGCCTGAGCAATTAACCTTTAATCTTTCCAGAAGCTGGTTGGTACGAAAAACGTACATGCATTTTTCCTCGGACGAGTCAGAAAAAATGTTTTTAATGAAATCGGGGATTAGCCCGGAGGACAAGGACATATTAAGTAATTTATATTCCAAAATTAAATACATTAAATCCAAACATCTGTTGTTCATGGATTTTAATGAAAATCTAATAAAAAAGATACCGGCTAAAAAAACCGGTATCGTTTAAGGTATATCAGAAAACCGAGGAGTTTAAATCATGTTGCCATTGAAATAAAAGACGAAACACACACAATGTTATCTGACGACCGATGATATAAATTCAGCAACATCTTTCCTGAATTTTTCAAGGGAAGCCTGATGGGTGTACATCATATGTCCTGCCTCATAGTATTTCATAATGATATTATTTTTGGCTGCAGGTGTTAATCCAAGGTGATCGATGCTGTGTTCAACACCGTAAAAGACTGTTGCCACATCATAGTAACCATTCAGAATCAGAACCTTCATATTAGGATCTCTGGATAAAGCCTGGGCCATGTCAATTCCTGAATTGATTGCACCAATGGTACCCCAGCGGATATTTCCTTCATGCTTCCAGTCCCACTTAAAACCCTGGCGGGTACCGGCCGTGGTAGCATACAATTGTTTTTTGTTGACTTTCAGGTCATTGTAGAAGTAATTCAGAAAGCCTGAAATATAGGCCGGAGAAATGGCAAGGCTTTGTGGATCATAGGCAGCATCCTGACTGAGCAAATCCTGGTTAATTCCCTTATAACGACTGTCAAGTCGTCCGACCGTATTCCCCTCATGTCGTAGTAATTCCTGGTAAAATTCGCCGGCCTCAACGCGGAGATCAGCTTTCATCCAATACTCAACTGAAAGGCCGGAATAACCGGAAAGTTTTTCAGCCATTTTCTTTTTGGTAGCAGCGTCGAGCCTGTCACCCTTGAATAAAGCGGGGGCATATTCATTTTCGACAAAAGATCTTACTTCAAGAAGAAATGATTCAAGACTTCCTGTCTTTGATGCAACGCGGTTATGATACCATGCCGTTGCAGCATAGGTTGGGAAATGAACGATGAATGGCATATCATCGTTGGGTGGGAAAAGAAGCGTGCGCAGATCAAAAACTGCAGAGACCATTATCACACCATTCAGGGCTATTCCCATGTTCAGCAACCTGTTCATCACAACCGCATTCCGGAATGTTCCATAGCTCTCACCGAGTAAAAATTTTGGTGAGTTCATCCGGCCGTTTTCAATAAGAAACTGTTTGATGAACAGAGAAATTCTTCGTGCATCCTGATCAACACCCCAGAAATCTTCAAATTTGGCTTTTCCGACAGGAACGCTCAAACCGGTACCAACAGGATCAATCATTACCAGATAATCCAGATCAATCAGTGAGTAGTCATTATTAACAAGCTGATAGGGTGCAGCCGGCGTAAAGTCCGGATCGTTTACAACAATTCTTTTCGGCCCAAGAATTCCCATATGAAGCCAGAAAGAAGATGAACCGGGGCCACCATTGTAGGCAAACATAATTGGCCTTTTACTGAAAGAACCATCGCGCGTATAGCTTGTAAATCCAAAATGAGCAATCGGCTCATTATTCTCATCCCGGAGTTCCATAGTTCCTGCTTTAACAGTAAGCGGAATGGTGACTCCATTGATCTTAACTGTTTGCTGAGTAGTTGATACTTCAGGAGCCGGGATCGCACCGGGAGATGGGGACTGCGCGGCAGATGAAAAAATTAT
>JBMTCO010000096.1:0-9622 GCA_049430945.1 Cyclobacteriaceae bacterium | reverse complement strand
ATTAAAAAATTGATTGATACGCAGCTTCAATTTGCTCAACTTCTTCCTGAGAGAGCAGATTAAATTCTTTTTCTTTTGTTCTTTTTGATAACACCCCCTGATTTTGATGCAGGAACCTTACGAGTAAGGAGACCAATATATCTGGCATTTCAAATTTTTCATCTACAAATTTTTTAAATGCATCATAATTTGTCAGGCAATTGATTTCATAAAGTATAATATTATCAATAGTATCCTTAACCCAGTCAAATAAAAACTCAGCTTTATTTGTTACATCAAAGAATCAGTAATAATTATTCGTCTGATTGGTTACCTGAATGTTGTGGGCAAGTGTTTCTTTCAATTCTATAAAATCCAGCTCCTGATTCAAGAATATTGGGAATCAATCTCTGACACAACGCACGGAATATCCAAAGTTCTTATTACTGTCACTTTTACCGACTGCAGTGCTACTGTAATCGAGAAACCTGTAATAAGCAAATTGATTACTTAGTTGGCTTGAGGTCCACCACAAACCATAAAAGCCGATGGATCCAAAAATACCAGAATTGCTTCGACCGCCACCTGGTAATCCATTGAAATCGCTTGTATTGGTGGCACCTTTATTTGGCGATTGCCAATTGGAGGTTCCTGTCGTTTTCATTTTTCCCCCTGCAATCAATTCACCTCCCAGAAAGGTCACCAAGTTTGTCCAGTCTGCATCCGTAGCCACATGCCAACCTACTGGGCAAATTCCTCGGACGTCATTTACGGCATACCAGTTATACAATCGTGCGTAAATATTGCTGTTGGTTGCATCGTTATTATAATTAGCATAGGCACCTGTTAGCAGCCCTGTCCAATCATCCCTGTTAGTAACTTCAGCTATAGGCTCACCGTTCCTGTATTTACTAGTCCGAAGGTTTTCCGTCATCCAAACCTTATCTGAATAGGTTACCGTCTGGTAGATATTTCCATCCGTGTCAATTGCGGAATTAGAGCCAGTGTTAAATACAACCTCTGCGCCATAAGCGGTACCTGCTGAATTAGTGGCGTAACTGCGTAAATAATAAATTGTTCCATCCTTCAGGCCAGTAATAGAGGATGAAAAGGTTCCTACACCGGTTCCGTCGGTCGTTTTTGCATTTAGGACTGTCGGATTTGTTTTAGTATCCCAACAAACTCCGCGAGCAGTAATTTCAGCACCGCCATCACTGGTGACATTACCTCCGCATTGAGCGGAAGAATTAGTGATGCTAGTCACTTCGAGAGTAGTTATGGTGGGCACCAATGTCGTATTAAATGACTTATTCAATCCATAGGCAGTACCTGCAGAATTGATAGCATAGGTTCGGATATTATAGGTAGTAACCGCGGTTAGGTTGTTGAGCGTAACTGAGAAAGTTCCGACACCTAATCCGCTAACCACTTTAGTATCTGCGGTTGTAGGGTCAGGCGTCGCCCGAATGACAATACCACGTTCAATGACCTTACTATTTCCATCACTGGTAACTTCACCGTTAACGACGGCTGATTCTCTGGTGATATCCGTAATGTTCAGAGTCACCACAGAAGGTGTAGTTACAGGAGTTGGATTACTGTTATCGCCGCCGCAATTACAAAGAAACACCAATAGAAGCAAAAGCAAAATTTGATTGAAGAGACTATTGAGAGTCATATTCAAAAATAATGAAATATTGGATGAATATAAATTAAAAACGGCGGGGTTAGATTATGTCTATCAGACGGTTATTCCATCCTTCAGGAATTCCTTTCGAATTCCTTTGATTAAATCTGCCTCAAGCAAAACCTTTGAAGACCGGACTGCGCATGTAATGGCACAATGACGCAGCACGTTGATGATACTACCTCCGGTAAGCTCATATTCATCAGCAATCCTATCCATTTGAATAGCAGATGTATCGAACCCACTAAAATATTTCTGCCATAAGGTCAACCGAAGAGCTGATGAAGGTTTCGGAAAATAAATTACACTTTGAAATCGTCGCAAAAAGGCATCATCGATATTGTTTTTGAAGTTGGATGCCAGAATAACAAGTCCATTGAAATCCTCTATTCTCTGAAGCATATAGGATACCTGCTGGTTGGCAAACATATCATTACTGCTCTGCGAATTTATGCGCTTCCCAAACAAAGCATCTGCCTCGTCAAAGAAAAGAATCCATTTTTTATTTTCTGCCTGCTCAAAGAGACGTGAAAGGTTTTTTTCAGTTTCTCCGATGTATTTGGAAACCACCGCACTCAGGTCAATTCGGTATACATCCAGGCCTTGGTCTTTGCCTAAAAGTGCGGCTACCATGGATTTTCCGGTTCCTGGCGGACCATAAAACAATGCCCTGAAACCACGCTTTAGATGTCGGTTTAATTCCCATTCAGAAAGAATTATTTGCTCACAGGCAACCCAGTCTTGAATATGACGGATGTCCTGCATAAGGTACGGATCAAAAACAGTATCGCTCCAATCCATGCGTGTGGTCAGCAACTTTGCCGGAAATGATGATGAAAACATGGGTCGATAGGGTTGGTTTAAAGTCAGATTGACAATCAACTCGCGGCTCACCATCAGTTCACCGCTCCACACAGGTTCATGGCTATTTGTTAACCCTAGTGAAACCAAGTCACGCCTTACCAAAACATGTTCAGGCTCAAAGCAACGCTGCAAAAAAAATCTGCGTTCGAGGTCAGATCCAGCAATTATAAAAGAAGCTGTTTCGCCAGTAGGAATAAAACCACCATGCTTGTCTCCCTTTAGCCCTCCGAACTCAGTATAGATTCGATCATACAAGGCATTTCGTGTGAAAAACGAATCCAATATGGAAGGCCGGAGATGCGGAGCCAATGCAACAAGAAGAAGTAATCTGGAGATTTCATCTAGTTGGGCGTCCCTGATAATTTCAGCGTAATATGAATTGTCATTACTAAGATCCGGTGCTTCCGGATAAGGGTAGCGAGTGGACTGCTCAAAATAGTCAGCAAACCGGTAGCGAATCATTTCACTCAGCCATTGCAGCTCACGATCTAATGTACCTATGCTATTATTATAATTCATCGCCATTTCACTATTATTCTCTTTTTAATCCATGACAATTTAATGGTGCCGAATGACCATGACATGCTATCCATCAGGATATCAATTGTTTTCTTTTCCACGCGCAATTCCCAGGTTTGTTCGGTTTCCCGAAGGTACCCATCCCTGATCAAAAATCCCTCTCGAAGAGCATCAATTGAGGAGTCCTTCAGTTTCTCCCAATTCTGCAAGAGACTATTCAGCATCTGCGAAGTAATCTCTTCCTCATTGGTGTTGAGTTCAATTGCTGAGGGGACTGGTGTGTTCAATGGAACTCCACACAGAACTTTATTCAGCATCAGATTATGCTCAGGTGCTGCTGGAGCTCCAGTTGCAATATACTGCAGAAGTAAAACAGCCCGAATAGCAGAGTCCTCTGAAATAAATGCACCTTTTTCCATCATACCGAGCCGCTCAAAGTAGATGGCAAGGAAAGGCCAGACTATAACCAGGCCGGCATTACCAATTTCCATTTCCTCCTCGATCAGCTCATCCTTCAATGACTCAAGTGGCCGCTCTTCTGGATTTCGAACACCTACCTCAGACCGAACCATCTCATTGATAATCAAGTTATTAACTCCATACCTTCTAAGCACCTCGGATCCTATAACCATATTGAAAGCAAACCTGGAACGTAAGTTTTTCAATATAATTACCATAATACTTTCAATGCTGTCATAGACAGGTCCGCGATGACCGAAACCTGTGAAGAGTGCTCCATACCAAGCTCTGTCGAAGAGTTGCATTGTGATGAACTTTCCCTGATCACGGAAAAACCGAAACCAAATACCATGTTGTAAAGTTAGTTCTCTGAACAGGTTCGGAAATAATACCCTAACGAATAAGCTAAGAATTGATACAGGGGTCTGTATTATGATTCTGTTCATGATGGAAACATTTTCCATAGACTTTAGCATAAGGCTTCGAACCCGTTCATCACCAAAAACAACTTGTTGTTGCAGGTATTGATAAAATCCCTCATAATCATTCGACCACATTGACTGACTTGCTGGGATAGAGCCGTGCTCCAGGTAATAGGTAAGCACCTCCGAGAAGATATTGACTTCCTCCGCTGCTTGAAACTCTGATGCCAAATCTTCCAGAAACCTGATCCAAACAGAGGGTGTGCCGGCTGCAGATTTTTTGATGGATCCGGCCAAACGCACGGCCAATTCAGACCTGGACAGTCCCAGGGCCAAGGATAAATAGTCCATGCTGTTTTGCATTAGTTTCATTTCCGTAGGTCGGGTAAATAATTGACCTAGCAGAAAAGATCGCCATGCCAATACATCGACAGACATTTCTAATTGCTTCATCTGATCCTCGATCCATTTTATCCAGGGAACAAATCTTCTGGGATGGAACGCAGCTACGAAATACAGAAAAAGATCATCATCCAAGTAAGTGAGCAATGGAAGATAAACGCTGGACGGTGAGGATAAATTGGATAACCGATCGATCAGGTGCTCGGGATCCGTTTGGATAGCCAGCGTGGCTAATCGGCGGATGCCGTTTTTTGTTGTATCAAACTTTTCGGGCCAATCTGCTGCCCACCATGGAATCTCGCGCTCCAAGATAACATGAATCAACAAATCAGAAATTTGGTGATCCGGAATATTAGCCGAGAAATCCTTTAACCATCCTCGCTTAGTTAGTCGCTGAATCAAACCAGGCGAAAGAATTTGGAATGCAAGGTCCCGGTTGGTGATTTGGAACCCGGGCCTTAGTTGCGCCATCAACCGGCTGAGTAAGACTTCTTGTAATTCATCTGCTGATTGATATTGGGCCGAGGTATCAACTGCCATTGTGAGCAAAATCCGATATAGCAATCGGCTGAGCTCTTCTTCTGAACGATTGTCGTGTTGAGTTAAAAGAGGAACCAGCCAGTCGGAGAAAATGAACAATCTTGTCCGCGATTTTGGAAATAAGAAAGTAATTAAATTATTCAGAACTACGAATGATTCCTGCATGGAAACCCTTAGACTAATGGTCTGATCTCTTAAAGCCATTCGCAGATCCAGCCGAATACGCTGCAAATCCACACCCGGTTCATGGCTAAGTTTTGCCAGGAATGATTGAAAATCCAGACCTGATTTATCGAAATGAATAGGCCATTCTCCTAATTTCAGGTAATGCAATAAAGTAAAAGATGCATCGTAATACGCCAATTTGACACCGATGGCTTCGGCGGTGGTTGGCTGTTTTTCGGCAAGTTGCAGACCGGCATCTTGTAATAAAGCGTCGACCCACTGCGGAGGATACCCGCCGGCCTTGAGACGATCAACCAGCATCATAGGGTCAAGCTGAAAGTCACGAACCAAGTTTGCTGCCAATTGAGCCAGCGTAAAGCGCGGCGATTTTTCTAAATTCCCAGGAAGTTCCAAAAATTTATAAAAGGCTTGTTCCAACAATACAGGTGGGATCTGAAAATCCAATCCCTGAAGCACAGCTGCCATTTTTCGATAGGCATTCAACAGCTCCAGCCAATCATTGCCATAGGATACGACTCCTTTCTGGATGGTTCTCAAATGGTCAACCGATGCAAAAGGCTGACCTTGATTGGTTATTGAAATCGTTGTAAAAAGTGCATCAAGCAAGGGAGCAGGTAAATCAGCGGATGAAAGCTCAGCATATAATCGCTCCGGATTACCCCCCAGCATGGTGACCCAATAACGCCAACTATCAGCCACCAACTGACTGGCAGACATATCCTTACTGTAATCTTCTGAAAGAACCAGAAGCATCCGGTCAATGAAAATATCATCCCAGTATAATGCCGCAGCATTACCTGACTTAAATAAAATCCAACGGCGAATCAGATTTCTATAGGTCTCTAGTTCAGCTGCTCTGGTTGCGGCCAATGTCGATAACACCAACCGAATGATTTCCACAGATCCCTGGCGCAGTAAGCGTGCGCGTATCTGGGGCTGTCGGTACAACGACTTCAGGATCTCCATAGCCTCTACCGTGTTGCCAGCAATGTATGTGGCTATTCCACGCAAAAATGAGTCCTTTGAGATTAATGGCTCATCAGAAAAGCGCGGTACCGACAAGTTTCTAAAGAAGGAATCTATCAGATTTCTCCAGTCTGGTTTTCCAGGCAATGCCGAATCAGTAGCAAAGCTGCGGGCCGTCCGAATCTGTTTCATCAGACCCGGAATTGCGGAAACCTCCGGCTTAAATGGTGCCATCTCCAGAAATATGGTTTGCCGATCCACCTGAAACAACGCAGTCAAATGGTCAAGCCAATGATCCACCAATTGTACTTCACCGCTCACTTTAAATTCTTCTATGCGGAGAAGAATGAATGAAAAAAACGCTGGCTTATCAAAATGAGGATGCCACTTACTCATCAATCCCAGAATAGCTTTTACAACCGGAAAGGCATTATGAAAACCCTCCTTCAGCCAGGTGATGAATATCTCCTCGCCGGTCGCTTTGAAAATTATTGTCAGCCATTGTTTAGATTGTGGACGACCGGAAAGTGTAGTCAATAATTCCTTTGGCTTCGAATTAATCAGGCTGGTGACAACTGATAAAAGTGTTGCCTCTTCTTTCCACCACCATGGCTTTTGGCCGAACGTCAAAAGATGGATTAATAAATCAGTTTCCTGTTGACCTTTGGGGACATCTTCATGTTTAGAATCATCTTTCTGTGCGTCAAAAAGTTCAGTGAAACCTTCTAACAAATTCAAGTTAGTCGACAATCTCACCGTGAGATCTTGCTCCGGTATTGCAAAATCTATTTGTAGAGTCACAATAGCCGCTCGCACTGCACGCTCACGATCGGCATGCCGGTAATAATGAGTTAATAATTGAAACTGTAAATAGCGGCTAACAGCAGTTTTATCACCTAAAAATTCCAGAACAGGTATCCATTCCCCAATAGTTGAAGTTATCCAATCCAACAAATCCCGATTAGCCAAATTCAGCCAGGATAAATAGTTGTCTAACCCAATCGCTGTAAGGAATGGGCCGGCAGACCAACCTGAACGAAATTCGGACTGGATAATCCGGTGAATGGCTGCCGGTGATCCGATGTTCAATAATTTTATCAGACCACCGGGACTATATATTACTGACCAGTGAGGAAAATTTCCTGAATGGACCACCTCTATCAGAAAATCCAGAAATGTATATTGGGGAAAGTTTTTCGGTTGCACTCCAAGCCTAAGCCATTCTTCGGGTAATCCAGAGATTAGTTCCTGGTCATCATAAAATTGCCAATCAGATAATTCCTGCACAAAGCGTTGTTCAACCCTTTCTAAGGATTCAGCAGAAATTGCCGCTGCGGGAACCTCACCGCGCAACCAAGTTATCAATTCAGATTTTTCAATTGATTCAGAGTCAGACTGAACAGCATACAGCAATTCAAATATTTTGTCAAGTCGAAAATCATCCACCTCAACGCTAAGACCAGAGAATTCGATGGTAACTAACAGGGCTATCCAATCTGCGTTGTTTAAAATCAGCAGATCACCAACTTTTTTCCAGGTTTCCCAATGAGGTTCCATTCTGGGCGCCATGATCCGTAACCAGCTTCTGTGCTCAGACTCCGGAAGAAGAGTAAAGAACTGTTTGATCAAAATATTTCGCTCTGGCTCCCGCCGCAATTGTTTAATCAAGACTTCAGGCCATTGCCTGTATATTCGTGTTAACGTTAACAATGTCCCATCGGACTCTAATTCCTGAAGGATAAAAGTTCCATATTTCAACCAGTGCAAAAATGCCTTCACATAAGTCCAACCATCAACTTCATCAGGCAGCACCCACCTAGAAAGGTCCACAGCCATCTCAGTATCATTAAACCGCCTCTGACGTCCTTTCTTACCCAACACATGGGGAATGATTTTCTTTCGTTGTTCCTCATCCCGGCCTTGTCCCAGTGCACGGATTCTCACATAGTCATTCCAGATACGCATGGCGTCCAAACGACCAACTTCGCTGGCCATTTCCCAAACCATAGCGACAGATGACTTGGAGGAATAGACCATCCGAAAAACTTTTTCTAATGATTCTGGTGTTGCACCGATTGCCATCAGGCGTTGCCATGCCAGGTGATCCTTCTCAACAAGTTTCCAGACATCAGCCAGCATTTGCGCATCACGCTTGCTCACCTGAGACCACCAGTTCTTCAGGGGTTTCATTGACAGCCAACGTCCGTGGCGGAAATACTCCAGCAATAAATTCTGATTAGGTAAAGTCATTTTCAACTCTACAATTTCCCATTGTTCCAGAATCCGGGTAACCTCCCGAGCGACATTGTGTCGCGAGGCAACCATTGCGCGTCGTAATACCATTGCCAATTCCATACGCGATTGATTCCGTGATACCAGGACCTGGTTCAATATTTCCATTACCAGATGGTCAAGCTTCAATTTATTCGAAGGACTACCCAAAAAGGTGGAAATCAAGAATAGGGATTGGTTCAGCAGATTATATTTTAGAGTGCGGCGCATCAAATTTTCCAAAAACCGGATCATGCGCACGGGCTCCTGGAAGCCAGGCTTATCACTAAGGGCTGAGAGAAACCAAATAATCTGGTTAGAATTAAGAAGTGCAAAAATCCGGTTTAGCCTTAAGACCAAACGAGGTGACCCGGGTTGAAATAAATCGGCCAATAGCCTGACTTGATTTGAACTTAAGCCGAAAACGATGGATGTGGCCTCAGCAGTAAGTCTGCCGTTTTCCAACATGCTCAATAATGCTATCCATGTTTTTCGTTCCTGTTTATGCCCAGTTTTACCCAAACCGATGAGCCGACTGAGACTTTTGGCACTGGGTATTTTTTGAACCTTATTTTCACGCAAATATTCATCGGCAAATAAATTATAATGATTTTCAGTAAATTGATTCGCTTTGCCGGACAAAAATTGGAATGTGATTTGACGCAGCAAAATACGTGCATCACCTAATTGTTGCTCATTCAATCCACGCTTGGCCAACTGGTCTAACCAAATCTGATTCTTCCGTGTTATCAACATAAACCCGGCGGACAAAAAAAGTTTCCAATAGGCTTCCAACAAATCAAAAGGGATTTGGTTGAATAACCGGAGAAGCCCTGCGGGTGATGCTTGAAGCAACACCAATATTCTATCAAGCTCATTCGGTTGATTTTTCAATAGCCAGGAAAACAATTCAGCAGGTTGTATGTGGCGTTTGCCGGCTGTTCCTTTTGCCAGATAGGTCATCAGCAGCTGACTTACCGATTTTACATTATCTGAAGGTTGGCCATGTGCTTTAAGTTTCAACAGATCGAATTCCTTTCGAAGAAGTAACGAAATTCGGTAATTGCATTGCTGAAAAAAATGAAATGGCAAAAAGGTGCCAAGGTCGAGGGTGATGTTTGAAATTTCAGTTATCTGTTCTCCCGGAAAATAGAGATCAAATAAGGACTCTAACTCCTTGAGTACTTCATCCTGAAGCCTTTGACGGGTAGCCAAATTAAGATTCCCATCAATGCGGACGGTCAGACGATTAATTTCATGAGAAGCCATCGGCTACAGTGAATTTCATTCCAGATGATTCAACTGCAGCACCTACCAAAGAAAAGAC
>JBMTCO010000095.1:0-9658 GCA_049430945.1 Cyclobacteriaceae bacterium | reverse complement strand
TCTTGACAGTTTTTTTGAATCACCGATGGCCATTCATGATGAGGCATTAAAAGAGGTAACAGAATTTTTTAAAAACCGGGGACGGGAGCTTACTGAATTGAACCGTCAGCAGGCCAATCTTCCCGTGAAGTGCAAGAAAATAACCAATCGAACAGGGACTGCACCGGGGATGTGGTTTGATGACGGACAGGTGATATTTGTTTCCATGCCCGGTGTTCCGCATGAGATGAAAGTCATGATGGATGAGCAAGTTATACCGATGCTCAAGAATCGTTTTGATTTACCGGTCATTCATCATTCTGTAATTCGGACAGCAGGCATCGGGGAATCTTTTCTTGCAGATAAAATAAAAGTTTGGGAGAAAGCCTTGCCGACAAATATGAGCCTTGCTTACCTGCCCAATCTTGGTCAGGTAAAGCTAAGGCTAACTGCAAACGGATCGGATCGGGAAGTTCTTAAGGCACAGACTGATGAAGAGGTTAAAAAACTATCAGCCTTTATTCCGGAATTCATCTATAGCTTGGAGAATGAATCACTGGAGATCGTGGTTGGAAGGATGCTAAAGGAAAGAAAGCTTACGCTTTCTGTTGCAGAGAGTTGCACGGGTGGTTACCTGTCTCATTTGATTACCACTGTTCCCGGGTCATCAGATTATTTTCTTGGCAGCATGATCCCTTATGCCTACGAGATCAAGAAAAGTCAGCTAGGAGTACGACCTGAGACACTTGAAAAATATGGTGCAGTCAGTGAACAGACCATCGTAGAAATGGCTGCCACCGTACGTTCAAGGTTTAACACAGATATTGGTGTAGCCACAAGCGGTATTGCCGGCCCCGGAGGTGCAACGCCTGAAAAGCCTGTTGGAACTGTGTGGATTGCATATTCTGATAAGGGGAAAACTGTTGCAAAAAAACTCCAGTTATCCACTGAAAGACTATTGAATATTCAACTTGCTTCCGTAGCAGTGCTCAATCTGATCCGGCGGGAGCTTATTGGTTGAGGGTTACTGATAAAGTTTCCGCGCTGTTGCTAAGGTATCCCTTTAATTGATGAGCAGCTGATCATGAAACATTCAGATTTGAAAAAAAATCTGAATGAAAAATTTAATCAGCACTATCCTGTCTTCCGGGTTAGTAATTTCCCTTTTGTGTGCTTCAGGACAGTCGTTACAATATCCCGGGTCAGCTATACGCCTGAAGCACCTAAATGATATAAGCAGGTACCGGAAAATTATTCGCTTTAATTCCTCCTTATCGGATTCTTTGTACATCCAGGAGCCGGATTCATTGGTTGCAGTTTATGTTAAAGCAGCAGCCGAAGAAAAAATCAAAGATGCTGCCGGTTCAGTTACTGGCAGGGTAGGGAATGAGCTATCCTCTCAATTTGAAATTCCACGGGGATTATTCTCAGTAAGTCCGTTAAATGAATTTGAATTAACACGTGCGGCATCTGAGTTTCTGAACCATACATCATTTAATCATTTTTCCGGGCAGGCTGAAAAACTCAATTTGGCATTGTCGCAGTTTGATAATCTGAAGCGCAGTGAAAAAGTGCTCAGAAGCACCAGAGATAGCCTGAATTCCAAAAGATTCAGCTTCAGGCAGGTTCATTTTCTAATTAATTGCGGTTTGGTAAGACCGCTCACGGTGTTACCCGCAATTGATTTGTATCCTTCCATTGCAGTTCTGCTTTACAACAAACTGGCCTTTCATTTGGGAAAAACTGCCAGGCTGGGTCAAAGTCAGGGAATCTTCAGTGGTAAGCGGATCGCAGCAGAGTATTATTTACACGGAGGATTTAGTGTTTTTGTGGAGGGTGAGATTTTAAATTTCATTACAGAAGATATTTCTGTGCAGAACAGCCACCTGATTACAGGGATTAAGAAAACTATCCTTTTGAAAGGGCATTTGACCAGTTTTGTTATGGCCGGATTGGATTGGGGACGACAGTTACCGGATGATGGGTACGCTGAACGCTACAGATACCGCGCAGGGATTGAGTATCATTTTGGTCTTAAGCAGACTTCGGTTTTCAGCCGCTGAACAAAGAACCGGTTAGAAAGATTTTACAGAAAGTTTATATTTGATAATGGACAAGCGATCATTCATAAAAGGCTTATCTCTTCTGGGGGTTGGTGCCTTCACCCCTTCATTTTCTCTGGATGCCTGGCTTGAGCGTCATAATAGTATTCCGGCCAACATACTTGCAGGAGATGAAGATTTCTGGAGAGGTATCAGAAATGGTTACCGGCTTAAGTCGGAATATATAAACCTTGAAAACGGGTATTATTGTTTTCTTCCCGAGGAAATTCTTGAAAAGTTTATTGCCCATGTCAGGGAGGTAAATTATCAGGGCTCGTATTATATGCGGACTGTTCAGTCGGAAAATAAGAAAAAAGCTGCTGTACGGCTTGCCGCGCTCACGGGGTGTACTGAAGATGAATTAATAATTACCAGGAATACAACGGAGTCACTGGACATGGTAATAGGCGGGCTGGACTGGAAGCCGGGCGATGAGGCTGTTATGGCTGAACAGGATTATGGTTCTATGCTCAATATGTTCAGGCAGGTTGCACAGCGTTATGGCGTTGTTAATAAGATGGTAAATGTCCCCAATCATCCTGAAAATGATGATGAGATTGTGCGTATTTACGAGTCTGCAATAACGGATAAGACCAGGTTGCTGATGGTTTGTCATATGGTCAATATTACAGGTCAGATTTTACCCGTGAGGAAGATTGCCGATATGGCCCACCGCCGTGGTGTTCTAGTGATGGTGGATGGAGCACATGCGGTCGGGCATTTTCAATTTAAAATTCCTGACCTGAATGCGGATTTTTACGGTTCCAGTCTTCACAAGTGGCTGAGCGTGCCGTTAGGGGCAGGTATTCTTTATGTAAAGAGGGATCATATTGGAAAAATCTGGCCATTACTTTCTGCCGGAGACCGAAAGCAGGATGATATCGGCAGGTTAAATCAAACCGGAACGCATCCTGTTCATACAGATCTGACCATTTCAGATTCCATTGATTATTATTTTAAAATAGGAGCAGCGCGTAAAGAAGCCAGGCTTCGGTATTTACAGCAATACTGGACTTCGAAGGTCAGGAATGTGCCAAACATTAGTGTGAACACACCAGTCGATCCGGCACGAAGCTGTGGTATTGCAAATGTCGGTTTAAAAAATCTAAAGCCCGGTGAGCTGGCGGACAGGTTGTTTAAAAAATACAACATATATACTGTCGCAATTGATGGTGCCGGTGTACATGGTTGCAGGATTACGCCGAACCTTTACACAACGCCTGCAGAACTGGATCAGTTTGTGAATGCGTTGAAGGAACTTGCAGCAGTTTAATCAACGCCATCCTACTCCGCTGATGGAATTGCCTTCATGAGGCCCGAACCATTCTGCTTTGCCATAAAGATTTTCGGGAAAAACCAGGCTTGAAATCACGGCTTCGCCATTCATTATAAACACTTCGATCAGGTTCCTGTCCATAAAAATTGTGAGATTAATATGTTGTGGTTTTCCGAGAAGTTCATATTTATCAGAGCCTGAAAATTCAGGGTGAAAACCTTTAAAGCCTGACGAGGAGCGATCAACATAAACTGAGTTGGTGTCCGGATCATATCCGATTTCAATGAACTGATTCGCTGTTTTTAAAAGATGGATTCCCTTTTTATTATAATCTGTTACAGGCATTTTTATTGTGATCCTTGAATGGAGTATCCCGGTGAGGTCTTCTATCGTGTTTAACCGTTCTGAAACATTCAGATCGAAGAAAGGTTCCTGGATTAGTATTGTCCGGTTCCCGGATCTTTTGAAAGATAACCTTCGGGGAAGAGCAAGCATTCCGTGAAGCCTTTTGTCAGGCAACTCATCGCCGTAAAGCAGGTTCCCAATTTTGCCTGAAATAACAGGTTTTGAATTGTTGTTTTCCTGTGAATGCTGAAAACGGACTGTAGAGATAAAGTCACGGCCATAATCCAGCAGGCGTGCCTCCCGGCTTTCAGGGCTGAAAATTTTCCCGTCAAATTTTCCTAAGAAATATTGAACAGCAGAAAAACCATTACCGGCAGGATGGCCTGAAGTCACAGACAGTAACCACATTTTTTCATCAGGAAAACCCTCTGCCGGTAGTTCAGTCAATTGTGGTTTCTCCCATTGCAGATCAGTGTTTCCGGAAGGTCCGAAACTGCTTAGAAGTTTCCATTGCCTGAGATCAGATGAACCGAAGAAGTGCACTTTTTGATCCGTTGTGGCCAGCATAATCCAACTCGCAGTTTCCTGATGGTAAAATATGTCCGGATCCTTAACCCTTCCAAGTTCAATATCGGTTGTTATTCTGCCTGGTGTTTTGATCCATGTTAAGCCTCCGTCCTCAGATTTCCGGAGCATGTCGAATGTATTCTGAAAATTTTCCTGACATGGCCAGGCAGTCTGAAGAAACAATACACAATCCGGACTATTACAAATTCCAGACAGGTTTTTGTAATCTCTTATTACTGTTCCTGAAAGTAGTCGTTTTGGGTTGCTGATGGGTATTTCATTACAGGCTTTAATCACTTGCGTATTGTAGGTCCAGTGCATCAGATCGGAAGATGATGAGGTCTGCCAACCCAGGCCAGAGTTTTGATCTGTCGGATATAGCATGGTGAAGGAATTTTTCACCTCTATAATTCCATTGATATTTCCGTTCACAGGTCTTTCAGGGATAAAATGAAATATAGGTCCCTCCGGTAGTTCCCGACCCGGGGGGCTGCAGGCAATATTTAAAAAAAATGAAAACAAAATGAGGGCGTAGCGCATGATAGTTTCGATACAAAAAAGGCATTGCTTGATGCAATGCCTTTATGAGGTTAAGTAATTAATTTCAGAATCTTTTTTCCACTTCACTCCAGTTAACCAGATTCCACCATGCAGCACAGTAGTCCGGCCGTCTGTTCTGGTAGTGCAGATAATATGCGTGTTCCCACACATCTAGTCCCATGAGGGGGGTGCCTTTTACCTCAGCAATATCCATCAGAGGATTGTCCTGGTTGGGAGTTGAGGTAATCTGAAGTTTTCCGGAAGCGTCTTTAATAAGCCATGCCCATCCTGAACCGAATCGACCTGTTGCTGCGGCATTGAATTTGCTTTTGAAATCATCAAATGAGCCGAAAGCTGCGTTGATTGCATCCTGAAGTTTTCCTGTTGGAGGTCCGCCAGCTCCGGGGGCCATGATATTCCAGAACAGGCTGTGATTGTAGTGACCTCCTCCGTTGTTTCGGATCGCCATGGGATAGGCTGAAATATTTTTACAGATTTCTTCAATAGAAAGCTGTTCAGCAGGTGTTCCTGCTACTGCGTTATTTAAGTTGGTCACATAGGCGTTATGATGTTTTCCATGGTGAATTTCCATGGTACGTGCATCAATGTACGGCTCCAGTGCATTGAAAGCATACGGAAGGGCAGGAAGTGTAAATGCCATAAGTTTGTTATTTAAGCCTCAAATATAAATCTGTACAGACTCAGAAGGGACAGATTCGGACAGATTCTTGTCCGTTTCAGTCAGGATTTATTCATTTCTTAGGTCGATCTCTTCAACGTTGGGGTATTTTTTTGCATCCCAGGTGAAGGCCGAATCATCAAATTTAACGTTTGGGGTGAACTTGGATATGCTGTATTTGAACCGGTTTCCTGACTTGTCGTACATGGTCCAGCTTACAATACTTTTATCTTTCTGATTGATGCGCATCTTTATTTTAAAGAACTGTGCGTCCTTTTTTTCAGGCACGAGGTCAACAACATCTACTCGAATGCCTGCATCCGTCTCAGGATCCAGAAGCAGATATTTAAAACCTTTTTTATAGATCTCGTAAATTTTACTTGGGTTGATGTCACCTGAATTCGGATCAAAGTTATCTACTGTAACTTCTTTTGCCTCCGGGATGTAAGTCCACTGAATGGTGCCATTATTGATTACTTCCTGTTCTGGTAGGATAAGCCTGAACTTGTCACCCTTCACCATTATTTTACCCTTAAATTCTTCATTTATTTTATCCACATCGTTGGACAGGGTGTAAGAAATGGCGGCATCAAATGACGTGATGGATTTGTATTTGGCACTCATGGCTTCCAGGACTGCGAATGCTTTCTGATCATACTGGCAGAAGGCTGAAAAAACAGAAAAAAGTATGGCCGAAAAAAGAAACAACCTTTTCTTCATTTGAATTGGGTTAGGGTAGAAGGAATGGCGACGCAATAATAACAGGTCTTTGTGTAATATGATTCCAACATTAGCCATATTCATGCCAAAATCCTGTCGCCAGAGCCACAAATAGCTCCTTTAGGCATTAAAATCAATTTCCTCCGTGCTTTTCTTTCAGTGAGGTCAATAATTGATCAAGTGCCATTTCATCTTTTATGAGTACTTCTCTGGCTTTGGAGCCCTCAAACCCACCGACGATACCGGCAGCTTCCAGCTGGTCAATCAGGCGACCTGCACGGTTGTATCCAAGTTTAAGCTTGCGCTGTATTAGAGAGGTGCTGCCCTGCTGGTGGGAAACTATAAGCCGGGCAGCTTCTTCAAACATGGAGTCACGGTCAGAAAGGTCCACGGAATCTGCTCCGCTTTCCTCATCCTCATATTCAGGAAGGAGATAAGCGGAGTCATATCCCCGCTGAGAGCCGATGTATTCGCATACCCTTTCAACTTCCGGTGTATCCACGAATGGACACTGAAGCCGGATAATGTCTGAACCTCCGGAGAGCAGCATATCACCCATACCAATCAGCTGATCAGCCCCGCCTGTATCCAGAATGGTTCTTGAGTCCACTTTGCTTGTTACCCTGAATGAAAGTCGCGCAGGGAAATTGGCTTTGATCACCCCGGTAATAACGTTTACAGAAGGGCGCTGTGTTGCAACCACCAGATGGATGCCGATGGCACGTGCAAGCTGAGCAAGCCGTGCGATGGGGGTTTCAACTTCTTTGCCTGCAGTCATCATCAGGTCGGCGAGCTCGTCGATTACAAGTACGATATAAGGCAGGAAGCGGTGACCTTCTTTCGGATTGAGTTTCCTGGCTACAAATTTGGCATTGTATTCTTTAAGATTTTTTGCACCTGCTTCCTTGAGAATTTCATATCTGTTTTCCATTTCAATACAAAGGGAATTCAGCGTATGAACCACTTTTCGGGTGTCTGTGATAATTGCTTCTTCGCTGTTTGGTAGCTTTGCCAGGTAATGTCTCTCAATTTTACTGAAGAGAGACATTTCCACCTTTTTAGGGTCAACAAGTACAAACTTTAGCTGGGACGGGTGTCGTTTATAGAGCAGTGAGGTAAGTATCACGTTTAATCCCACTGATTTACCTTGTCCGGTTGCGCCTGCAACAAGTAGGTGGGGCATTTTTGCAAGGTCGATGACAAGGACTTCATTGGAAATGGTTTTTCCGAGAGCCACAGGCAATTCCTTGTCAGATTTCTGGAATGTAACTGTGGACAGCACGGACCGGATGCTAACCATTTCCCGGTTTTTATTTGGCACTTCAATTCCGATGGTTCCCTTACCCGGTATGGGGGCGATGATACGGATACCAAGTGCGGCAAGGCTTAGCGCAATATCATCTTCAAGGTTTTTGATCCTTGAAATTTTAATACCGGCTTCAGGTACGATTTCATAAAGTGTGACCGTAGGGCCGATTGTCGCTTTAATACTCTGAATACCGATTTTAAAATTATTCAGGGTGGAGCTGATTCTGTCTTTATTCTGGTTGAGTTCTTCCTGTGTTACCTGGACCTTTCCCTGCTCGTATTCATTCAATATTTCAAGGGGAGGGAATTTAAATGAACTCAAATCGAGTGTGGGGTCATATTCACCCTGCCGGTCAACGAGTTCACCGGCGAGGATTTCTTCTTCTGTTTTAGTCTCTTCAATTATAAAGACAGGTTCTTTTGCAGGCGAGGTATTTTTTTCAACCGCAGGTGGTTCTGTGATTTCCTGGGTTACAGTCTCCTGCTTTAATTCTTCAATCTGTTCTGGTAATTCCTCCGGTGTTGTTGCAGGTGCCTTTATCCAGATGTCTCTTTCATCTGTATAGGTTCCTGCCGGCTCTGTACCAGGCCGGGAGATTACTTCCTGTTCAGGCTTTGGCATAAACAGGCTAATGGCAGTGATATTGAAAAAATAGATTATGAAAATAATCAGCGATAGCCCAAGAAGTAAAAATGTTCCAAAGCCAAGCTGACTGTCGGCGAGCCTTGCCATTTCAAACCCAAGACCGCCTGTAAACAGACCAATTTCAGTATATCCGGAAATCGAGTGTGTGATATAACCCAGCAGCAAAACAATCCATATACCTGCAAAGAGGGAGAAATAAAAAAGTGGCATTTCCGGAAAAAGCATTCTTTTAAATACCTTTTTAAAACCCAGGTTAAAAAGAATCGGTGGTATGAAAAGTGCTGCGATACCTAGCCATTTATAAATCAGGTAATAGGCGGCAAAAGCTCCCCAGAGACCTGCCCAGTTTGAAGTTTCTATGCCCGACTTTATGAGGGGTACATTTGCTGAACCGGTGAGCAGACTATGATCATTTTTTCCAGTGAATAAATAAGATATCAGTGCTACAGTTAAAAAAAGACTAAGAACCAACAGGAAGAAACCTGTGGCTAATTCAAACCTGGGATCCTTGAAAAAGGCAGGTGTGAAACCTGATTTTGATTTCTTTTTCCTTTTTTCCTTATCCTTCTCTTTCTCCTTTTCAGGTTCTCTGTAAGTATTGGTTCGATATGTATTTTCTGCCATTTATCAAAGAAGCCAAATTTACGGAAATATTCAGTCCATCCTGACTTTATAACGCATTCAGAATTTTTTTGATGAGCCCTGGGCCTTCATAAACAAATCCTGTATACACCTGAATAAGATCTGCACCGGCGTGTATTTTCTCCTTTGCATCATTGGCAGACATAATGCCGCCAACGCCGATGATTGGAAAAGCAGGACCAAGGTTCTTTCTTAGGTACCTGATGACCTCATTGGACCGCTGTGCCAGCGGGGCACCACTGAGTCCTCCTGCGCCCATTTTACTGACTGCACCGGACGGAGTTAATAATCCTTCTCTGGAAATGGTTGTATTGGAAGCGATCACACCATCAGTTCCGGTGGATAGCAGAATACCAATGATATCATCCAGTTGTTCATTTGTCAGATCCGGTGCGATTTTCAGCAGCACCGGTTTAGGCTTTGGGGAGGTGCGGCTGAGTTCTTTTATTCCGGTCATAAGCTGCCTGAGTGGTTCTTTTTCCTGCAGCTCGCGCAATCCGGGCGTGTTGGGAGAACTGACATTTATTACAAAATAATCAACAAAAGGATCAAGTACTTCCCAGCATATGCGGTAATCATCAAATGCATTTTCATTCGGGGTCAGTTTATTTTTCCCGATGTTACCTCCAATCAGAATACCGGACTTTCTTCGTGCAAGTCTCAAGGCAGCAGTCTCAGCACCACTGTTATTAAACCCCATTCTGTTTATGATTGCCTTGTCCTTGAGCAGTCTGAACAGACGCGGTTTTTCATTTCCCGGCTGAGGTTTTGGTGTAAGGGTTCCGATTTCAATAAATCCGAAGCCGAAGTCAGCAAAAGCGTCGGTTGCAATGGCATCCTTATCAAATCCTGCG
>JBMTCO010000094.1:0-9870 GCA_049430945.1 Cyclobacteriaceae bacterium | reverse complement strand
GTACTCCGGGCGGAAGTCCTGCTTCCTGAAGACATCCTGCCATGAGCATCGCAGTCAGTGGTGTGTATTCACTTGCTTTGGCTACAACAGCACATCCGGCGCCCAGGGCTGCGGCCCAGCATCTTGCAGGATTATAAGAGGGAAAATTCCATGCTGTGACGGCGCCGATAACTCCGACAGGTTGATGGATCACCATCATCCTTTTATTATTTCTTGCTGCAGGAATTACTTTTCCGTAGGATCTTTTTCCTTCCTCTGCATACCATTCAAAATATCCTGCAGCAACCTTCCATTCACCCGCAGCTTCAGCGATTGGCTTTCCGCTTTCCGTTACGGTTATCCGTGCAAATTCATCAATGCGTGCAAACATCAGCTCCGCAGCCTTCTTCAGGATTACCGCCCTGTCGAAGGGGTTGGTTTTACTCCAGATTTCAAATCCTGTTTTCGCAGAATCAATGGCAGCCAGACAATCCTTATCATCGCCGAAAGGAACAGTTGTAATGGTTTCTTCTGTTGCCGGATTTTTTACTTCCCAAACGCCGCCGTTGAGCGCGTCGGTCCATAATCCGTTAATCAGTTGTTTGAAAGGATGTGTCATGTTCAAATTTATTTTTTGTAAACCTCAATACCGCCTGTAAAAGTTGAAAGCACATTGATTTCCGGCAATTCCTCAACCGGCGTTTCATATGGATTCCGATCAGTAATGATAAAGTCTGCGAGTTTACCTTCACTGATATTTCCTTTAAATGATTCTGTTCCTTCAGCGAAGGCGCTTCCTGCGGTGTATGCAGCCAGGGCCTGTTTCATACTTATAGCCTCCTGAAGCGCTATTGATTGACCGCCCGCAGTTTTTCTTGTGATAGCAGTTTGAATATTTTTCCAGGGATTGAAATCTCTCACAACCGGGGCATCAGTAGACATAGCCCACTGAATATTTTTTTGTAGCAATGACTGCAGTGGGTAACATTTCTCCAGATATGCATCATCTAATGCATCAATAAAATTTTCACCCAGTTCATTCAGAAAAATTGCCTGAGGCACGGCAACTACCTGAAGCCGGGCTGCATCATCCAGATTTTTTTCTGTAGGAAGTCCGAAATGTTCTATCCGGTTTCTGCAGGGCCCGAATTCTTTGGTTGTCTGATTATAAATATCGAGAACCTGGCTGATGGCACGATCGCCGATGGCATGGATGCCGGTGCTGAAACCGGCGGTTCTTGCTTTTCGCACGAGTTCATGCAGGCGATCATCACTTATTCTGAGAATACCGTGGCCGCGGTTACCTTTATATTCCCGACTGATTGCTGCAGTGGCACCGCTGAGGCCTCCGTCTGCAAACAGCTTAGCGGTTGTGATCCTTTTCCATAAACTTTTTTCAACCTGAGGCAGGGGATAAGTCTTATCTCCGCCATCGGGCATCATCATAGGCATCAGATTTAATCTGAGCCCGAGTGAAGGTCCCGCCGTTTTGTTGTAAGCTTCCATCAGTTCTGGATGAACAGCAGGATCTGTTATGCTTGTGATTCCCTCTTTCAGCATTTTTTCTGCTCCTGACCGAATCATGGTTTGATAATCTTCGCCTGTGATTTTAGGAATATGACGATTTACCAGTGCGAGTGCGTTTTCAAAAAGCCGGCCATTGATTTTTCCGTCAGAGCGTCCAACCGCTCCGCCTTCAGGGACTATAGTGTCCTCTGTAATACCACAAGCAACAAGGCCGGCATTATTGGTGACGGCGATGTGTGCGCAGGTACGGATAAGGTACACAGGATGGTCAGGTGCAACATCATCAAGATCACTTGCCTGAGGCATCCTTTTTTCTTTCAGAACAGCTTCATTGAAGCCTCTGCCAATGATCCATGTGCCCCGCGGCTTACTCAGAGTTTCGTCCTTGATTTTTTTTCGGATTGTTTCAATGGAATCAACTCCGCGCAGGTCCATAATAAATGAATCCAGCTGACCGATTTTCCAAAGGTGAATGTGCGCGTCGTTAAAAGTGGGAAGAATTGTTTTTCCCTGAAGATCAACTTTAGTAACGCTGCTAAGATTAAAATCTTCTGAATGTCCAACTGCCTTTATGTCTCCGTCTTCAACGAGAAATGCAGAAGCAAATGGTTGCTTTTCGTTACCTGTCAGAATATTTCCATTGAAAAAAAGCGATGTCATTTTTTATCCGGGAAGAGCCCGTTTTATGGCTGCTTCAAGCACATCAAGACCTTCGTGCAACTGTTCGTCTGTGATGACCAATGGAGGTAAAAGTCTGATGCAGTTGCTGTACAGTCCTGCTCTGATAAGAATGATCCCGTTTGAAACGGCATCGCGGATGATCTTCAAAGTCATGTCCGGATCAGGCACTCTGGTTGATCTGTCCTTTACAAATTCCACCAGCCGCATGGGGCCAAGTCCTCTGACATCTCCGATCACAGAATATTTTTCTTTCCATTCATCAAGGCGTTGCTTCATTATGTTACCGGTTCTCTCAGCCTGAGCGGTGAAAGCCGGTGTACTCATTTCACTGATCACCTCAAGTGCGGCCACGCAGGTAACGGGTGAGCCTCCGTAAGTACCACCCACACCTCCGAGATGTACGACATCCATAATTTCTGCCTTACCTGTTGTTGCTGAGATAGGTAAACCTGCACCAAGTGATTTTGCCATGGTGATGATATCAGGTACAATGCCAAAATGGTTACAGGCGAACATTTTTCCTGTTCTCATAAATCCGCTCTGTATTTCATCGCAAACCATGATGGCACCGGTCTCATTGCAGATGTTTCTGATTTCCTGCAGGAATTTTGCAGGCATCGGAATAAATCCGCCTTCGCCCTGAACCGGTTCAATCAAAATAGCTGCAAGATCAGAGGGATCTACCTGACTGATGAGTGCATTTCTTAATTGAGCGATGCAATGTTCTGTGTATTGCTCTTCACTCATTTGTTCCGGTTTTCTGAAAATATTAGGTGCAGGGAGCCGGTAGATATCACCGCCAAAGGGACCGAAGCCTTTTTTGAATAACCCGTGTTTTGAGGTGAGGCTTAATGTAAGCAAAGTCCTTCCGTGATATCCTCCTTCAAAACAAATGACGCCTCTTCTCTTCGTAAAATACCTTGAAATGTTGATGGCGTTTTCAACGGCTTCGCTGCCGGAGTTTGCAAGGAGTGTTTTCTTCGGATGATCGCCGGGTGTGATGCGGTTCAGAGCTTCACAAAGCTCAATCATTGGCTCAAAAGTTGTTACCAGCGCACAGGTGTGAATATATTTTTCCGCCTGGTCTTTGATGGCTTTTACAACCTTTGGTGCGCAGTGCCCTATGTTCATGACACCAATGGCCCCGGCAAAATCAAGTAAAGTATTTCCGTCCACATCGGTGATGACTGCACCCTTGGCGTCTGCCACTACTACCTCAGTGGATTTGGCCAGACCTGCAGGCATTGAATCTGCCCTCCGTTTAAGAATAAGCTGACTTTTTGGTCCCGGGAGGGATGTTTTAAGTTGAATGGTCATAAATCGTAAAAATCAAAGGTCTGAATTTTCTCTGATCAGCAGCACACAATATCCGTCGCATACCGGATCTTCCACATAGCCGGCGACGAGCGCCTCCGGTTTGAATCCGTTTGCCATTTGCCGTGAAACAGTCGGATCCTTTCGCTTTCCCTCAAGTAGTTCCGCGTAATAGGCTTCTGCGGACATTTTTTCTTTCAGTGCACCATATCCTGTGAGCATTCCATAAGTGTACTGTCCTTTAAGCCCAAGGCGTTTAACAATCTGCTTCCTTGCTTCATAAAGTTTTGATGCGATACCTTTTCCTCGAAAATCCGGATGTGTTCCGATGTCAAGTCCATAAAGCCAATCGCCTTCAGGATCATGCGTATTCAGAAATCCTCCGTCCAGCACCTCCAGAAAAGTATGATGATGACCTGTTTCCATCCTTTGACGAATGGTGGTGGTCATTCCTACAACCATTTCTCCTGCAACGGCAACCATTTGCCCCGCCGGAAATATCCGGATGTGATTCAGGTAATGTTCTTTTCTGAATAACGACTCATAAGAAAGGGTAGGGAAGACAAGCTTCTGAAGTTCTTCCAACTGCTGAGTATGTTCCGGCCGGGTTTCACAAATCAGAATTTCAGTATCAGGTGAAAGCAACTGATTTATTTTTGTCCCGGTCATGATTTGCTTACTTTTTTATCGAGCCTGTCAGTTTAATCAGCTCCGTGCGGATGATGTTTAATCCTTTCATGAGCTGAGGGCGGCTGATGACCAACGGACTCAGAACGCGTACCACATTGCCATTAACGCCGGCGCTGATGATCAGTAAACCTTTGGCAGCACAGGCATTGATCAGTTGTTTGGTAAGTTCGGTATCCGGTTTATGAGGGTTGTTGCCTTTAACAAGTTCCATAGCCACCATTGCGCCCAGACCCCGGACATCACCGATTGCAGAAACTTCTCGTTTCAGCTTCCTGAAAAAATTCATGACTGTTTTACCAACTTTTTCTCCTTTGGTATTGATGTCAATTTTTTTCATGTAGGCGATGGTTGCAATGGAAGCTGCGCATGCTACCGGATTTCCCGGATAAGTTCCTCCAAGCGTTCCTTTTGTAGTTTTATCCATTACCTCTGCACTTCCGATTACCGCTCCGATGGGCATACCACTTCCCATGGATTTTGCCCAGGTAGATAAGTCAGGCACAACTCCGTAATGTTCATAGGCGGCCCATTTGCCGGTCCGCCCAAATCCGGTCTGAACCTCATCAATAATCAGAAGGATGCCGTACTTATTGCAAATTTTCTGAAGTCCCTTTACATAATCTACCGGTGCTACAACGAAACCACCTTCACCCTGTACAAGTTCAATGATGACTGCTGCTACTTGAGACACATCAACAGAGTTGTGCAGAAATTCTTCCAGCGATCTGAGTTCACGGTTTACAAATTCCTCCATCGTAAGTCCGTCACCACGCTTGTAATAATCCGGAAATGAAATACGGTAGACCTCCGGCGCAAAAGGTCCGCATCCGATTTTATTTCCTGTTTTACTGGTGAGTGTCATGCCCATCATGGTCCGTCCGTGAAATGCCCCTGTGTAGCAAATGATTCCTTGCTTTCCTGTTGCCTGTCGCGCGATTTTGATCACATTTTCAACGGCCTCTGCACCAGTGCTCGTGAGTAAAACTTTGGTTGACTTACCGTGAGGAAATAATTTCGCGAGTTGTTCACATAATTCTATGTACGATTCATAGGCTGCAACGGGGAAGCAGGCGTGCACAAGCGTTCTGGCTTGTTTCACGATCGCATCCACGACAGGCTTCGGGCAATGACCAGCATTGAGCACACCGATGCCTCCGGCAAAATCAATGTATTGTTTGCCATCGGCATCTGTTATTGATGCGCCCCTTCCTGAAGCGGCAGTTGCCGGTGAAAACATGCCCAGTCCTTCCGGAACAATAGCGTTTCGGCGCGCGATAAGTTTCTCGGATTTCTTCATGGATTTTTTCAGGGAGGTGGTTACCATATTTTCAAAATTATTCCGGATAACCGGGGTTTTGAGTTATCCGATTTCCGGTGGCAATGATCTCTCTCAGAGGAATAGGTAAAATGGCTTTGTATGGTTCAATGCCAAGCACATCTTCCGTCAACCCTGTTCTGGCGAGATCAAACATCCTTGTTCCTTCAAACGAAAGCTCTGCTACCCGTTCATTTAATACGACCTTAATAAAATCATCTTCGGAAGTGAAGTTGTTTAAAAGTGCTGACATACCTCTGTTTGTTCTGACTGTATTCAGATCATCAAGGCCACCGCCTGCCAGACCTTTAGCTTCCGCTCTGAGCAGATAAACCTCTGCCATTCGGATTACATAGGCTGGGTTATCGCGGGTTTCTTCACCGCGGTATTTCTGAGTGCGGCCATCAGGAAGAATACTTACATCGTTGTTCTCAAAATCATACAAACTGCTTCGGATATCATCCGGACGTTTGCTGAAAAAATCAGCGAGACCGGCTTCGGCCAGAAAGAGCACCTCCGTCCTCAGTGCCTCCGGCCTGCTGAAGGTTGCTGCATTGAAAGCACTGCGGTTTTGCACATCAAAGGTGACCTGGAATAATGACTCATCTGACATATAAGGTGAGGTATACATTGAGGTGAAGTTGTCTGCATCGGAAATACTGAAGCTGCCTTCACTGATGACTTCATTAGCAGCAGTAATCGCCGCACTTTTGTTGCCGGCATGCAATTGGACCCGTGCCAGAAGTGCTTTCACAGCAATCGGATTAATAAATGAAACGGAGCGGTCATCTGCAAGTATCAACCCGGCAGCAGCATTCAGGTCGCTGATAATTGCCGTATAAGTTGCCTGAACGGAACTCCGCTCAACAATATCTGAGGGCTTTTGAATGGCAGTCACAACCGGTATGCCATACTGTGAAGATGTATTCCAGTGCTCACCAAACATACGCAGGGCATCAAAATGCGCCAGCGCACGGATGGCATGGGCCTGACCTTTGATGTGATCCTTCTCATCCTGAGTAAACCCGGCATCCTCCACATCATCCACGCGTTCAATGATTGCATTGGTAATGGCAATGGATTGATACAACGAAAGCCAGATGTTTTCAATGATAATGTTGGAGGGAGTTACATCGAGAATATTGATCTCATCGAGTGCCACATTATCAAAACCGCCTGCAGTACCTACATCGCTGTACAGGTCTGCCACCAGGGGATAATAGCCGCCGTAATAATCACGCGACTGCAATGAGCTGTATAACCCGATCAGTGCTGCATTGGCCCCATCTTCACTATTAAAGACGAGATTATCTGCAACATCATTGGGAGACTCCCTGTCAAGAATATTGCAGGAGGTGGCCAACAGGCAAACAAAGAAAAATGAAAATATTTTTTTCATGATCAAGACAGATTAAAAACCAATATTGAAACCAAACATAAATGTCCTGGGCTGAGGATAGGCTGCGTAGTCAACGCCCGCTGTGCCCGGAGTTCCTCCGCCTGTAGATGAAACTTCCGGATCAAAGCCGGTGTACCTCGTAAACACAAAAAGGTTTTGAGCCTGTGCATAAACCCTGATGTTTGAAAACCATTTCTGGTCACGCGGACGAATGGTATATCCTGCCGACAAGGTTCTGATCCGCAGGAAGGAGCCGTCTTCAATAAACTGTGTACTGTTTTCAACGTAATTCTGGTTGATGAACGATGCCCTTGGGACGTTGGTTCGGTCTCCTGGTTCTCTCCACCGATCCAGGACTTCAACGGAATTATTCGCATAAACCTGATCAAGCCCCCCTTCATTAGACCAGCCCATATTCAGATAGGTTGCCTTAATGAGATTGTAAATACTGTTACCGACATTGAACTGCGTGGCAATCTGGAAATCAAAATTGCCCCATGTCACCGAGTGGTTAATACCTCCGAAGTAGTCCGGAATGGCTTTTCCTGCTATCACAGCATCCTCGTTTGACACTTCTGCGGCTGTCACGACATCCCCGTCAATATTGTAGAACAGTGCGTCACCATTGTCAGGGTTGACGCCTGCATAACGTACTGCGAAAAATGTTCCGAGCGCCTGACCTTTCTGAAGGATATGCGTGGGAGAGATATCGGAGTAGGCGCTCACCAGTAGGCCATCATTTGTAAGATCTTTGATTTCATTTTTAATGAAGGAGATATTGAATGAGGATGTCCATTTGAATTTGTCATTTGAAATATTCACCGATTGAATACTGAATTCAAAACCTCTGTTTTCGATTTCACCGCGGTTTCTGGTTATGGTTGGAAAACCGGTTGTGCCAGGAATGATATCATTGGATAGAAGATCTGTTTTATTGGATTTGAAGTAATCCACTGAACCTGTAATCCGACCTTTATACAGTTCCCAATCCACGCCAAAGTTCAATGTACGGTTTGACTGCCACGAAAGATTTGGATCAGCCAGATTTCTTGGCCTCAGGCCGGAAATTCCTGTGTAACGAACAGGCTGCCAGTAAGACACATTCTGGAAATTGCCGATTTCCTGATCGCCTGTCACACCATAGCTGGCACGTAACTTTAAGTCGGTAATATGACGTGATTCACCGAAAAATGATTCCCTTGAAATTCTCCATCCTGCTGAAGCGGAAGGGAAAAATCCATAGCGATCATTTTTTGAGAAACGGGAAGATCCGTCAAGTCTGGCAGATATCGAAAAAAGGTATTTATCATTCAGGTCATAATTGACACGGCTAAGCCATGATACAAGACCGAAGGAGGCGCTGTTACCTGTTCCTTTGGTGATTACGGCCGCACTTGAAATATTCTCAAGTCCGCTTCCTGCAGGATATCCCTGACCGTTTAAAGAGGAAAATCTTGATTCTGTTTCCTGAACAGTAAATCCTGCGATGGCATTCAGCTTACTGCTACCAAATGATTTGTCGTAGGTCAGAATATTTTCATTCAACCAGGTTAGCTGCTGGAAATTTCCGTTGTAGGCTCTTCCGCTGACTGCAGAGGCATCTGCCGTGATCGGAGAAAAGAACTGATCGTCAATCACGCTGCTGAAATCGGTTGACCAGGAAGATCTGAATTTAAGTTGATTGGTAAGCTTGTACTCACCAAAAACAGAGCCGATCAGCCGGTTTGTGGTTGTAAATGCTCTGATTTCATTAGCCGACAAAACAGGGTTATCGGAAAGCCAGTTAACCTGATAGAGTGTATAATCTTCATAATTTCCTTCTTCATCGTAAACAGGCATCAGTGGTGAAGCACCAAGTGCATTGGTAATAATTCCGGTATAGGTGTTGTCATTAAAGCTTCTCCGGTTCCTGGAATGAGATACACTGAAGTTCACACCAAACGATAGTTTATCCGTAGCCTGATGGTCCAGGTTGAGCCGGGTGCTTAATCTTTTAAATCCTGAATTGACAACAATTCCACCCTGATCAAAATAAGATCCGCCAACATAAAATCTGGTTTTCTCATTTCCGCCGCCGGCCGAAATTTCATAATTCCTGACAGCTGCATTTTTCAGTACCTCATCAAGCCAGACGGTATTGACACCTGTATCGTCATAGTTGAGTGGATCGGTCAGAACGGAAGGGTCGAAGTCTTCTCCGAAAATGGTGTTGTCGTTATTGTAAAGGTCCAGGTCATGTGCTCGGGCTTCTTCAATGAGTTCCAGGAACTGTCCGCTGTTCAGGAAATCAATTTTTCTGGTGGGTTGTTGCACTCCTGAGTAATGACTGAAGTTGAATCTGGTTTTTCCGGCTTTCCCCCTTTTGGTAGTAATCAGAATTACTCCGTTTGCAGCGCGTGCTCCGTAAATGGCAGAGGCCGCTGCATCCTTCAGAACTTCAACGGATTCAATGTCGTTTGGATTAATGTCAGCAATAGAGCTGATATTCTGACCGTTGCCCACCACATTTCCCTCTGTATCAAAAGCTGTAGCGATGGATGAGTTACTTTCACTGAGCATCGGCACACCATCTATCACATACAAGGGATTTGAAGCACCTCGGATGCTGACCAGCAGACCGGCACCGGGAGTTCCTGATGCACTTGTAATATTAATGCCCGCCATCTTACCCTGAAGATTACCTGCAACGTTCGATGTCGGTTGATCTCTGAAATCCTTGTTTGAAATGGACCCTATTGCCCCTGTAACATCCCGTTTCTCAATGGTGCCATATCCTATCACGACTACATCCTTCAGAGTTACTACATCAGATTCCATCTGAACCGTAAAACTGGTTTGTGTGCCTACAGTAATTTCCTGTGACTGATAACCGATAAAGGATATAATAATGGTTGCACCCTGACTGACGGATAGGTTAAAAATACCTTGCTGGTCTGTAGCGCTTCCGTTGGTTGTGCCTTTTTCA
>JBMTCO010000093.1:0-9923 GCA_049430945.1 Cyclobacteriaceae bacterium | reverse complement strand
TATATAACCTGAATCATTTGCCTGACTCCAGTTCCTGATAAATTGTCGGTCCTTGCCATTGCTTCCCATCGTTGCACGGATGAAAACAAATTCGATTGGATGACGGGATTGCCTGACCTTATTCCAGTTAATACTACCTGAATAATGCGATACATCTATTCCAAATACATAGCCATTTTCAGCAGAAATTACAATCTCATCCTCCCGACTGAACCAACCGCTCAGACGGATTGCAGCGGGAATCATAGCTGCAATCAGTGAGACGAGAAGAAATACTACTTTACCGGAAAGCCATGGCCCACTGACTTCTCGCCCCGATCTTTTACCCGAGCGATGTTTTGATCGTGCAGGAAAAACCAGCTGCCGGAAAATTAAAATCAAAATAAACCCAACAGCCGTGACTTCAACCCAAAACAAAGCAGGGTGGCGCTCCCTGTAGAAACGAATAAAATCAAGCGCATCCCGGAAAATCTCAATCATTCAACTTCAAACGAATTATCCTAAAATCCTGCCTTCGGAAATTAACCTGCTCACCATCAGACAAGATTTATCTGAATTGGTTTTGAAACGGATAACATCAAAATAAAACAGAACATGATCACCCTCCGTTTCAGTTTTACCTGCAGGCTTTAACTCCAGCCATGCACAGGCATCCGAAAGAACCTTGCGATCATTCCAAGTCACAAGAGCATTTTTACGTTCGAGGTATTTTTGTTTATCTGTACTTCGTCCTGACTTTTTACCTAGGACATTCACAAGGGCCGACTGAGAACTGTGTAACAACTGAAGCACTGCGTTGCTCCCCGCCAGAAGATTATCAAGCGTTTTGGTATCCTTATAAACAGCGACCATATACTGCTTGGGCTTCATGCTAATAGCAGAAACATAAGTACAAATATTCATGTTCACCCGGTCGCCGAAATATGTTGCAAGACTATACACCGGCAAGTCCGGAATATTCCACGGCCTGCGCACAGGGAAGATTTAATAATAAATAAGACCGGAAGTATTACTATTTATCGAGGAGCGTTATCTCACCCATGTTTTTGGAAACATTCCTTCCTTTGATCAGATGATTGTAAACCAATCCATTTTCAAAATCAAGGATCTGGGAGACACCGATGCCGTTGGCTTCGCTCCAGGTAATAAACATTCTGGAGTCATCAATGGATTCAATAATATAAGTCTCATACTCCAGCGCACCCTTCTCAGAACCCGCCACAGCTTCCCAGTGCATCGTTGAGTCTGAATCAATTGTTACATGATACACATCTTCACCATAGCGATACTCAATAGTTTTAGCAACCAGGTCAGCAGGTGTAAATACTACTGAAACAGTGTCCTCTGAACTCTCACTTACTGATTCAGTGGAAGCGTTACCGGAACAGGATGCGATAAAAAGTGCTGCAATTGCAATAGAAAGATGGTTTAGATTTTTCATAAACTTATTTTGGTTGTTGCTGTAAAAAAGAAAGGAGGTCGGCCATATCCTGATGGCTCATATTCGATTCAAGTCCCTCCATCATAAGGGAGGTGCCCAATGATGCAAAGTTTGTAATTTCCTGTTTGTAGACTGTGACAGATGCGCCACCCATTTTTTTGATTACCACAAACTGATCTGTCTCTTTTTCAATAATTCCCATATGAATCTCCCCTGATTTGGTGTCAACCCGGTGATTAATGTATTTGGTATCAACAGCAGCATTCGGATCCACGATTTCATGCATAATAGATTCTTTGCTCTTGCGATTTATTTCCGTGAGCACCGGCCCTACGGCATTGCCAATGGTGCCGTACTGGTGACAGCTGCTGCACATATTCTGAAACACGACCAGACCTTTATCAGCAACACCCTGAAGGGCAAGCGACGGTTTCATTTTTTCAAGTGCTTCCTTTCTTGTGCTCACACCTGAGTCCGTGAATAATTTTTCAGCCCTGCGTTTTGTATCCTTATTATCCGTCCACCATAACAACTGACGACGGCGTTCCAGATCAAAGTTCATTTCACCGATATTTATCACACCCTGCTCCAATCCGTCAAGTAATGCGTCGTGGTTTATTTCCTTGTACAGTAGCAGATCACTTGCATACCGGCGTAATTGCGGACCCAGCCCCTGCCAGGTTTTTACAATCCTGTAACCGATTTCATTTTCATCATAGGATGCCAGTTGCCGCAGGGCTGATTCCTGAATATTCAACGCCTCTCTGTTATTCAGGCATTTGAACAGAATTTCTGATTTCTGATTATAGGGCAAAAATTTAATCAGTTCAAACTGCAGAACTCTGACGCTATCCGGCAAACTGGTATCAGCGAGGCGATCTAATGCCTTCCTACTCAATGCCACAAACTGAGGTGAGGCAGACATACCGGCCTGATGACGTATGGAAGCGCACACTGAAATGAGGCCAACATCTCCCGAAGATTCTATTTTCTGAAGTGCAGTTAAAACTTCAGATTTGGAAGCCGACGAAAATGAAGGCTGACCATCAAGCAATTTCTCAAGTGCAAATTTTCTGATTTCATTGGAAATATTGCCGTTTGCAATAGAATTCAGGACCTGAAGTGTACGGCTTTCATCCCGTGCTGCCGACAGTGCGAGAGAACCCAACGCATCCTTTGCAGCATCAAATTTCTTTCCAGCTACCCTGGTAAAAAGCGTTCCTGAAATTTCCTTTCCTGCCAACGTCCATGCTGCAACTTGCCAGTCATCCATAGGCATTCCGGCAGAAGCCTCGAGTCCATCAAGCAGTTGTTTTTCCCCTATCTTATCCTTGCTGACAGTAGAAATAGACAGAGCAGCCTGCATCCTCACACGGGGGTCGGAATCAGTCAGCTTCCCAAGCACAGCAGATGAAAGTCTTTCGTTATTGCTGATATAGCCTTCTGAAGCAATAAGTGCATTTTCTCTGACCATTTGGGATTTCGAATTCAGAGCGGCAATCAATGACTGATCAGATAATTTTTGTTTTCCCTGAAGAATCCAAAGCGCATGGGTGGCTGCTACCTCACTGCCTTTCAATGCAATTTCACCGAGGTTCTTAAAATCCTTTTCTGTAAGGTCCGCATCGATGAGCAACCTGTGGGCTGTTCGCACAACCCACTGGTTTGGTGAGGCAAGTGCACTTATTAGGCCTTCATTGGATTTAAAAACAGAAAAATCGAATTCCGTTTTTTGTTTTCCGGCTGCAGTAATTTTGTAAATTCTTCCTTTGTCCTTTCCGGCATTCAGGTCAAGTGTCTTTTCAATTTCATCCGGAATCCACTCCGGATGCTCAATAACTTGACGATACATATCAACAATATACATGGCACCATCGGGACCGACCGACATGTTTACAGGGCGGAAGGAACGATCTGTGCTCGCCAGAAAGTCTCTTCCCTCCAGAATTCTGGATGCTTTAAATGATCCACCACTTGGGGAAATTTTGTCTACATGAATAAGGTTGAGTACAACATCGGCCACCCAGACAGTATGATCAAAATTTTCACCAAATGCACCACCGCCATAAAAGGTAATACCGCAGGCACCTGAAAAATAACCTGACTGCTCAGGGTGATTTACCCTGGATTCCTGTTCACCTATCGGATAAATTCTCGCCAGACCATTTTCTTCATGGTCTGAAATTACTGTTAAGGTATGATCTTTCAGTAACCGGGTGTCATTCTGATATCGATCCTGAAAAACAAGATGGGAAATATGCTCGAGGTTATGCGTTTCATACAAATGACCTGCATGATCAATAGCAAGGCCAAATCCTCCGGACGACTCTCCAATTCTTTCAAGGACTTTTGTGTCGAGATTGAAGCGAAAGTCATCACCGCGAAGATCAATAGCCTCATCGGGCTTACCCCACCAGTATGGTTTTCCGGAGTTACCACCATTGACTGCATATATCCAGTTATCAAGATTGAAAGTAAGTCCGTTATAGTTATGCTGAAGGTTGCCCGTTGAAAATCCACCCATCAGGGTATCAATAACATCAGCTTTTTTATCACTGTCTGTGTCTTTTACAAAAAGCAGATACGGGGGCGCCGCAACCAAAACCCCCTTTCGGTATGGCATGATGGAGGAGGCCAGCTGAAGATTGTCCGCAAATACATAAGCAGAATCATAAACTCCGTCTTTATTTAGGTCCTGCAATGACATGATGCGACTCTGTCGATCCTCAAAAGGATAACCCGGCATTTCAAGAACCAAAACATCACCATCTTCAGTGAATTCCATATCAACAGGATCTTTAATGAGCGGTTCGGCTGCTACCCGAACCATTTCAAATCCCTCGTTGATTCTAAAACCTTCAGGCGCTGACAATTTGTTGTCAGAGCAGGCCCAAATCATTGTGCCAAAAGAAAAAATCAGAAATGCGCGGAATCTTTTCATTAGTTTAAAAAATGAACCGAAAAATAGTCATTTGATTTAATTATCTGAGCCATTAGAATGATGTGTTTTAAAATCAGATTTTCTGAAGCGTGCGGGCTCAGATCTTTCTAAAAATAAATTATCCTAACGAGTGTTTGCTAAGTGGTGGATTTAGATTAAAATTGTGCGCATAAAGTTTCAAAATGGCATTTATTCCGGTTTTAAAGACCAGTGTTTCAAGAATTGGGCAGGTCGATTTCAGGAATCTTGAGTTTGGCTTACATATTTCAGATCATATGCTGGTGGCTGAATATTCAGATGGAAGCTGGCAGGATCCGAAAATTATACCCTACGGACAATTGGAATTTTATCCGGCCATGATGGCGCTGCATTATGGTCAGTCAGTTTTTGAAGGAATGAAAGCCTTCAGGATGGATAATGGCGATATATCAGTTTTCAGACCGGGAACTCATTTTGAGCGGTTCAACAGGTCACTGGAGAGAATGTGCATGCCCACAGTCCCCCCCTCCCTGTTCATGGATGGTTTATTTGATCTTATTAAAACAGACCAGGGTTGGGTTTCCGGAGTTCCCGGATGTTCTCTTTATCTGAGGCCATTCAGTTTTGCCTCTGAGCCCCGCTTAAAGATTAAAGTTGCTGAAAAATATCACTTCATTGTTCTTACAAGTCCTGCAGGACCCTATCATGCAAAGCCTTACAGACTTAAAGTTGAAACAGAGTACACAAGAACGGTAGAGGGCGGCACCGGTTTTGCAAAATGCGCAGGTAACTATGGGAGCAGTTACTATCCGATGCAGCTGGCATTAAAGGAAGGGTATGATCAGGTTTTATGGACCGACGGCAGGGAGCACAAGTATATTGATGAAGTCGGAATGATGAATGTGATGTTTTTGATTAACGGAGTGCTGACAACTCCAAAACTAAACACAGCCATTCTTTCGGGTGTAACGCGCGATTCAGTTATAACACTTGCAAATGATCTTGGAGTAAAAGTAGAAGAACGGCGGATATCTGTTGCCGAAATCGGAGCAGGGATACAATCCGGAGAAGTCACGGAGGCATTCGGGACAGGAACTGCAGCAGTGGTCGCGCCCGTTTCAACGATTCATATAGAGGGCACAGACCTTCAAATCCCTGAACCGGGTAATGGTTCCTTTCAATATCGAGTGAAAGAAAAACTTGAAAGAATCCGTCTTGGCCGGGAGCCGGACAAATATGGATGGAACCATATCATTAAAATTTAATCTGCATATGGGGGGATCTGAAAGTCCGGCAGATTTTGGCAATCCACAGGTCGCTGCGTTGCCGGCGCATTTAAAAAAATTCATTGTTGACCAGCGGTATGACATGTATACGCCTGTTGACCATGCTCTTTGGAGGTATGTGATGCGGCAGAACTTCAGTTATTTAAAAGGTGCGGCATATTACCCTTACATTCCGGGCCTAAGGATGGCAGGTCTTACCATTGAAAAAATTCCGAGTCTTCAGGAAATGAATGATGCGCTTGGAAAAATCGGATGGGGAGCAGTAACAGTTGATGGTTTCATCCCTCCGGCAGCTTTTATGGAATTTCAGGCACGATGCGTTCTTGTAATAGCAGCTGACATACGCAAGCTTGAGCATATTGAATATACTTCTGCCCCTGACATAATTCATGAGTCTGCCGGGCATGCTCCAATCATCAGCGACACCAAATACAACCAATACCTTAGTTACCTGGGATTTATAGGAACCAAAGCCCTTTTCAGTGCACGTGATTATGAATTATATGAAGCCATCCGGCAACTTTCACTTCTGAAAGAACTGCCTGATGCTTCTGAAAATGAAGTTAAGATTGCGGAAGAAAAGGTTCTGTTTTTGCAAAAGAACATGGGTGAACCATCAGAAATGGCATTGCTGAGCAGACTTCAATGGTGGAGTGTGGAGTATGGACTTATTGGATCTCCTGATAACCCAAAAATTTATGGGGCCGGCTTATTATCCTCCATCGGAGAAAGTTCCTGGTGTATGAGGCCGGAAGTAAAAAAACTGCCTTACACCATTGACGCAATTAATTACGCTTACGATATCACACAACCGCAGCCACAATTATTTGTAACCCCAACCTTTGAAAACCTAATTGATGTATTGAAAAAGTTTGAGGATCAGATGGCCTGGCGAAAAGGGGGTGCAGGAAGTATTTTGAAAGCAATTGCAAGCAGAAATATCTGTACTGCCGAGTTGGATTCAGGAGTACAGGTAACAGGTGTTTTCAGTGAATTGAAAACTGACTCTGAAGATAATATCCTGATTTTCGGCACCTCCGGACCTTCGGCAGTTTGCACCGGCGACAAGGTGGTGGAGCATCTGGGACCTTCTGCTTTACCTAATGGATTTATTACTGTGATTGGAAAATTCAAGGGGCAGACGGAACTTCCTTATCTCATCACAACCGACCACCTTGCCTCTATTGGATTAACAGCTGGTAAAATCTGCAGAATTGAAATGGAGAATGGCGTTTTGATTGAAGGCTATTTTCGGTCAGCAGTTTATCAGCATGGGAAGTTATTGCTTCTGAACTTTAATAATTCAAAAATCAGCCACGTAGACGGATTAATTGAACCCCGCTGTTTTGATTTTTTTACTCTTGCTCCTGCTACCTCGGTTGTGTCAGTTTTTAACGGCGCGGCAGATAAAACCATCTTTGAAGAGGATCTTTATGTTTCAGGTGAAAGAACCCGAAAAGCAAAGTACTCTGATCGAGATACTAAGTATCAGAAAATTTTCAGGGAAATAAGGGAAATAAGGGAGGAAAAAACAGAACTACAGAAACTTGAATTTATTCTCAACCAACTTGACCAAAATTTCCCGGAGGACTGGTTGTGCACGCTTGAGATTGCCGAATTACTTCATGGGAATTCTGAGATGATAAATCTTGATAAAAAAGTAAGAGACAGGCTATCCCTACTTTCAAATTCAAAGCCTGATCTTAAAAAACTTATCAGAGACGGCTTATCAATTGTTGACCAAGGGTTGGTGGTTGAATAATCAGTTTTTGAGCAGGGAAATCCAATTCCATGCAAGTGCCACATCTTTTTTTTCCAGCGCTGATTTTATTTCCATAAAAATCTTTGCAGCATCCGATTTTGAAAATCCGGAGTGCAGCTTTAAAAATTCATCGTCCCTGTCAGGAATCTGCTCCACATTGGCAAGTTGAGCCAATTCATTCCGGTTAAGCAGGGAAGAATTTTTTAATACATCCGGGAGCCTGTCTATACCTATTCCAAGTTTTACATTTGGCTTTGCAACTTCAAAAAGATTTTCAGCTGAGATTCTTGCATACCAGTCCCCCCCGAGCCGGGCTACAAGATCCAGTTTTGCAGGATCAATCCTACCCTGGTGATCAAACAGATCTTCTCTTACATGCACCCTTTTTATATCTGCAATTATCAGATTTCCGGACCCCGGCTTTTCATCAAGCGATATAATTTGGCGAATCGTGCATTCCATTTGAACAGGCGATTCTGCAACTCGTGGTGGCCGGACGGTTTCAGATGGCTGCATGGTAAACCCTGCCTTAATAAATTCATTTACGCCTGCAGGATATTCACAACTGGCAAGGGAGGTCTGCCAGACCATATCATAATTCACAATATTGATCACAACCTCCCCTATTGCCTGCAGGTTTTCCAGTGTATGTTTGGCAGATCCGTCCCGAAGTCTTCTTGAAGGAGAAAAGACACAAACCGGGGGATCAATACTAAACATATTAAAAAAGCTGAACGGACTGAGGTTCACGCGGCCTTCGGGGCTGATGGTACTTGCAAAGCAAATTGGTCGCGGGGCAATTACTGATTGAAGTAAAACCTGTTTTTGCGATCCGCTGAGTTCATCCGTGATGAAGGTTTTCATTTAGGTGATTTACTCTTTTTTTGTTCCAGAATAGACCATTCTGATTTTTCCTTCCTGATCACATTTGTCAGTATTCCAATACCTTCGACTCCAAGTGAGATGGTGTCACCTTCTTTGAGCCATTGAGGTATATATGCAGGATCATTTAATTTACCCGTACCATTCAGTTCAAGAAAGCAACCTGTCCCTACCGTTCCGGAACCAATCACATCGCCGGGATAAAGATCAGCACCATAAGAGGCACGCTCAATAAGTTCGGCAAAAGTCCAGTCCATCATATTCATATTTCCGGCCGATACCCGGATACCATTTACATGACAACTCATTTCCATGTTGTATTGTTTTCCGGTATGCCCTTCTTTTGTTTCAGTGCGAAACTGCTCGAGCTCTTCAGGAGTAACAAGCCATGGACCAAGTACTGTAGAGAAGTCCTTACCTTTTGCAGGCCCAAGGTTCAGAAGCATTTCCTCCATCTGAAGTTGTCGTGCGCTCAGGTCATTCATTATTGTGTAACCGGCGATGTAACCATCTGCCTCGGATGCAGGGATATTTCTGCCCTTTTTTCCTATGATGATGGCCACCTCCAGCTCAAAATCAAGCTGCCGAAAATGATCAGGCATACAAAAAATTTCTCCGGGACCGTCAATAGCCTGGTGGTTGGTGAAATAAAAAACGGGATACTGGTCAAACTCCGGAATCATTGGAACCCCACGATTTCTTCTTGCAGTTTCCACATGCTGACGGAAAGCATATCCGTCCCGGCAGGATTTTGGCTTCGGAAGAGGTGCCATAATTTTAACCTTATCAGGGTTCAAACCCTCTGATTCTTTTAACCTTTCCGAAGAATAAAATTCAAGTAGTTGCCGGTATGACTTTTCCCCACCCTCGAGGTATTCAATCATAGTTTGAGGAAATGACGGGCCAAAGTCCCTGACCCTGTATATAACTTCTTCCCTGTAAACACCAAGATTTTCATTTCCATCAAAAAAAGTAACCAGCTTCATTTGGTTTTAATTATTGTTTAAAAGCTCCGGAAAGGGCAAACAGACCAATATTCAGGCCCCGAAGTTAGAAATTATGGCTTAAATTTGTCCGTCCAACCGAACGATTGTAAACCAATGCCGATATACCATTCCCTCGGGGAGATCCCTCATAAAAGACATACCATTTTTCGAAGGCCGGACGGAAAGTTATATTCTGAGGAGCTTGTTTCTACACATGGATTTTCAAGCCTGTATTCTTTAGTTTACCATGTTCACCCTCCGACGATTGTAAAAACACTTGAAGAGCCGTATTCAATTGAGCCGAAAATTGTAAGGGAAAAGCATTTAAGACACACCAGTCTGCTTGGGTTTAAGGTTGGAGCCGAGGATGATTTTCTGAAGAGCCGGAAACCTGTTCTTGTCAACAGTGATTTGCAGATTATTCTGGCTGCACCAAGGAAATCCATGACTGATTATTTTTATAAAAACAGTCAGGGTGATGAAGTTATCTTTGTTCACCAGGGATCAGGTGTCCTGACAACAGGATTTGGTCAGCTAAAGTTTGGGTATGGCGATTACCTGGTGATACCACGAGGGACCATTTATCAGATAAATTTTGACGGACCTGACAACAGACTCTTTATCGTTGAAAGCTATAGTCCCATCC
>JBMTCO010000092.1:0-9987 GCA_049430945.1 Cyclobacteriaceae bacterium | reverse complement strand
GTCACTGTCAGACCTTTAATATCCTGATTTTCAAATCCCGCTGTTCAAAGTCTGCTGAATAACCTTCAGCATTTTTACCGGCAATTGTATTTCAGCCTACAGTTTCGGAAAACCAACCGTATAAAATCTTAATTCACCTTCACCGCTCAACACACTGTTCAGGTCTGAAGTTTATTTTGACTATACTTTTGGACAGCAAATACAAATCCATTGAAGTCCCGAATTCTGTCAGGAATCTTAATCGCAGCTTACGCGTTTTTCCTTTTTAAAATAATGGTACTGAAAGATGTGCCATTAATCCGCATCGGGGATTTGATGCTGAACTTTGGCGGAACACAAGGCGGTGAATCAAATCTGATTCCTTTCACCACCATTGCTGCCTATTTCGACGGACACAAAGGCTTCCTGATTGCAAGTATCAATCTGCTCGGTAATGTGATTTTATTGGTACCCCTGGGATTTATAATCCCTTTTGCATTTCAGTCTCTTAACCGGGGTCAAATCACTGCAGTTGCTGTTATCTCAGGCCTGTCCATTGAATTACTTCAGCTGATTCTGGAGGTAGGAATTTTTGATATTGATGATGTCATCCTCAATGCACTTGGAGTAATTGCAGGCTTTTGGTGTTACATCCTGTTCATAAAAATGCATGAGATAGTGTCAAAACAAATTCTCGTAATAATATTTTCCGTGCTTATCGTCTCAATAATTGCACTTTCCGGAATCTATTATGTCCGGAAAGGCAGGCTTCCCGTTTCCTTCGGCTCAGTGGATGAAAACGGACAGGCTAGTTTCCCCGGACAATCAGATCCCTGTAAAGGCACAGGGGGTACAGGGGAAATTATCACAATAAACAATCACGCATTCATCCTTAAAAGATCAGATGGCGTGGAACAGAAAATTATTATTCTGGAAAATACAAGTTTCCGGTCCTCTGCAGGTATTGTCAGTCTATCCGATATTAAACCCGGCGACCGCATTACACTGGTTACCGGCCCTGATTCACCCGAAGGCCTGACAGCTGCTTTCGTTTTACTCTGCGGACCAAAAAGAACGGGATGAAAAGAGACCAGATAAAAAAGACTTAGAAAAATTAGCGATCAGCCTGCAGTCCTGAACTTAAACCTCAGATACTTGATCTTCTCCCCTTTCGCAGAAAACATTTCTTCATACCGTGTCTTGATGTCAAAACACTCAGGCCGCAATTCATCAGAATACAAATCCCTCGTAAACTTCAGATCTTCAACATCATTTCTTAACGCAAGTTCTTCCAGGGTATATTCAAATAGTCCGGTATTGTCGGTCTTGAATTTCAGATAACCTCCGGGTTTAATCAGGTGACGGTATATCTCCATAAACCTCGGACTGGTGAGTCTGCGCTTGATGTCACGCTTGCGTGGTCTTGGATCCGGAAAGGTGATCCATAACTCATCAATCTCTCCGGGCGCAAAAAACTGCATAAGCCCCAGCGCCTCCGCACGAAGAAATCCCACATTCTTAAGATTACGCTCTACCGCCCAGGTACTTCCTTTCCAAATGCGGTCACCCTTAACATCCACGCCGATATGATTGCGCTGTGGAAAATGTTCTGCAAGACCTATGGTATATTCCCCGCGCCCGCAGCCCAGCTCTACAGTAATGGCATTGTTATTCCGAAAATAATCGTTTTGCCAGTTGCCCTTTATTTTCATGTACAGTTCCTTCCCCTGCTCAAGCACGTTGTCACGCTCTGCAATAATCCGGAACCTTTCAAGTTTACTTTTCATAAGTCCTTCTATAATCCTTTTACTTCTGCCACAACATAAGTGCTGCCGCCAACAATGATTAGATCTTTAGGATCCGCCTCACTTCTTGCCTGCGCCAGGGCCTCATTCACATTAGGTATCACAACACTTTTCAGTCCGTACCGGGCTGCATGAGCTGCAAGAGCTGCTGCATCCATAGATCGCTGACTGCCGGCGCGGCAAAAATAATAGTTCGCATCAACCGGCAATAACGCCAGAACCGGATCAGGAGGCTTATCGCCAACCATACCAAACACCCAGCGCAGCTGTTTGTATTTTGAATGCCGCAACTGTTGAACGATCTGCGCAATGCCTTCCGGATTATGTCCGGTATCACAGATAACTTTAGGATTCTCTCCGATTTGCTGCCATCTGCCTTTTAATCCGGTGATGGCCGTGCATTGTGAAATACCGCCGACAATAGCTTCATCGGAAATAGCAAAGCCCTGATTGTTAAGCAGCTCCGTCACTTTAATAACGCCCGCAAGATTTTTAGTCTGGTAATCGCCCCGCAGATCAGGCTTTACCCTCAGATGCTTTAAACCATAACGGATGTTTCTGAATCCTTCCTCATCGGCAAGACTGACTTCAACTTCATCACTTGCAAATGTCAGCGTTGAATTGCACTCGGCAGCCGTATTAATAAACACCTGCTCAAGATCCGTTTGCCGCTCGCTGATGACAACGGGAACTCCGTTTTTAATAATCCCCGCTTTCTCCCCTGCAACATCCTTAAGCGTTGGTCCCAGTAAATCCAGATGATCATGCCCGATGTTGGTAATCAGACTTACCAGCGGCGTGATCACATTGGTGGAATCCAGTCTGCCGCCCAGTCCAACTTCAATCACGGCGATATCAACTTCCATGATCCGGAAATAATCTAAGGCCATTGCCGTGGTGACTTCAAAAAAAGAAGGACTCAGCGATTCAATGGTCTCATAACAACGATTGACAAAGGACACTACATCAACCTGCTTTATTTCCTGTCCGTTCACGCGGATGCGCTCGGTGAAACTTTTCAGATGCGGCGATGTAAACAGTCCTGTTTTATAGCCCTGTAGCTGAAGGATTGACGCCAGCAGATGTGATGAACTTCCTTTGCCATTAGTCCCTCCGACATGTATGCACTTAATCTCCCGGTACGGATTTCCCAGGACCTGAAGAAGTGCCAGGGTATTGGTCAGGTCAGGCTTGTAGGCCGATGCACCCTGGCGCTGAAAAAAAGGAAGGCGGGAATAAAGATATTCAACCGCCTGTCCAAAAGAAGAAAACGGATTATTCAGATCCGCCAAAGTCTGTCAGTTTCCGAACTTAAGAATCTTGTAGCCAAGAGAAACCTGAAACACCTGGTTCTTGGTTGCATCCAGGGCAGGATTGTCCTGAATCGCCGCAAGACCAAGGTTATATCGTGCCTCTACCATCAGACCAAAAGGAAGATCCCATCCTGCACCCATTGCAAGGCTCAGGTCAGACTTCTTGAACAATGACTTGGCGGCATCCACAGGTTCGCCGCTGACGTCAAGAATCTCTCCCGCCGTCTTGTTGAGAAAACCGAACTGCGGACCAAGCTGGAGATTGATTCCGGCAACAGTATATAATTTCAGAATCACCGGAATGTTGACATAATCAAACTCAACAGAGGTAGCATCAAACTTTGAACCCTGTCTTGAGAACTGGACTTCCGGCTGAATACCGAACTTGGTCAGCTTCACAAGCGCAAAAGCACCACCGTGAAATCCGGTGCGGCCTTCATAATTATCAGCCACAGAAGAGTTCACATCAAGCTTGGTAAAATTGGGACCGCCCTTAATGCCAACAGCAACCTGAACCTGAGAAACCGCCACACCGGCGATAAACATCAACACAACCGGAAAGAGAAACTTGAAAATTTTCATGGTTATAAATTTTAATTAAACAAAGTTCTAAAAAACAAAGATACCGGCAAGGTCATAACCCAAGTTCAGGTCTTTTACCTCTTATCTTCCTGAAAAAAGTCATCAGAATTTCCATATCTGCCTCAATATTTTTGGAAGGATACAATGGCTTTCCGATAATCACTGATTTGGTGGGAAAATCAAATCCCACGGGAACAATGGGGATACCTGCGCCTTTGGCTATGTAGTAGAATCCGGTGCGAAGCTTTTCAACTTTCTTTCGCGTGCCCTCCGGTGCCAGACCCAGGATAAAATCATCATGACGGTTGATTTCATCCACCACCTGCGACACAACATCATGTGAGCTGAAACGATCAACCCCTACCCCGCCCATCCATCTGAAAAACCAGCTGAACGGACCGTCAAATAATTCCTTCTTACCAAGAAATCTAGCGCCTGTAATACCCATAGTGCTTCGCGCCATGATACCGATCAGAAAATCCCACCAGCTGGTGTGCGGAGCGACAGCAATGACATACTTTTTAAGATTCGGAACTTCACCCAGGATTTTCCATCCTGCAATTCTGAACAAAAGCCTCAGCAATGCATTCATGATGATTTACCTTTGATTAATTCCTTAATCATTTCAGTATCCGGCAAAGAATTAGTCGTCAGCTCAAGTCCATAGCCCTGTGAAACCCTCGCAGCAGTACGGATAGCCGGCTCATTGCCTGCCCATGCCCTGCGCGCAATGCCATTGTTCACATCAAAGAACAACATTTTCTTCGCCCGCTCTGCCGCCTCATCGGTGCCATCCAGTAACAAACCAAAACCGCCGTTAATAACTTCACCCCATCCAACCCCACCGCCGTTATGAATGGATACCCAGGTTGCACCCCTGAAAGAATCACCAATCACATTATGAATCGCCATGTCAGCAGTGAATTTTGAACCGTCATATATATTGGAAGTCTCCCGATACGGACTGTCGGTCCCTGAAACATCGTGATGATCACGACCGAGCACCACCGGACCAATCAGTCCCTCGCTGATGGCTTTATTAAATGCCAGTGAAATATTTGTACGCCCTGCAGTATCCGCGTATAAGATCCTTGCCTTTGATCCTACCACCAGCTTATTCTCTTTTGCAGATTCAATCCAGCGGATATTATCATCCAGCTGATTATGAATTTCTTCCGGCGCAGTTTTACGCATCTCTTTCAGAACATCGCCTGCAATCTGGTCGGTCACATCAAGATCTTCCTGTTTTCCGCTTGTGCACACCCAGCGGAACGGACCGAATCCATAATCAAAACACATCGGTCCCATGATGTCCTGCACATAGGAATTGTATCTGAAATTTATTCCGTCCGCGGCCATGACCTCTGCTCCTGCTCTTCCGGCCTCCAGCAGAAAGGCGTTGCCATAATCAAAGAAATAGGTTCCTTTCGCCGTATGTCTGTTGATGGCCGCAGCATGCCGGCGCAATGATTCCTGAACCGCTGCACGAAACTTTCCGGGATCAGCAACCATCATCTCGTTGGCTGCTTCAAAACTCAGACCTGCCGGATAATAACCGCCCGCCCACGGATTGTGCAATGAAGTCTGATCCGACCCCATATCTATAAAAATCCCTTCTCCGTCAAAACACTCCCAGACATCCACCACATTGCCGCTGTAGGCAATGGATACAATTTCCTTCTGTTCAATTGCTTTACGCGTACGACGCACCAGCAGCTCAAGGTCTTCAATCACTTCATCCACCCAGCCCTGAATGTGTCGCTTGTAAGTTGCTTTTGGATTTACTTCTGCCACAACGGTGACACAGCCTGCAATATTTCCTGCTTTGGGCTGTGCCCCGCTCATACCGCCCAATCCGCTGGTCACAAAAAGTTTTCCTGCGAGACCGGAATCTGCTGCATTGCCTGATATTTTTCTTCCTGCATTCAGGATGGTGATGTTGGTGCCGTGCACTATTCCCTGCGGACCGATGTACATATATGATCCCGCAGTCATCTGTCCGTATTGCGTGACCCCCATGGCGTTAAAACGCTCCCAGTCATCGGGTGCGGAATAATTGGGAATCATCATGCCATTGGTCACCACCACCCGCGGTGACTGCGGCCACGACGGAAACAATCCCATCGGATGCCCGCTGTACATATGCAGCGTTTGCTCGTCGGTCATGGTGGCGAGATAACGCATGGTCAGTCTGTACTGCGCCCAGTTCTGAAACACTGCACCATTACCGCCGTATGTAATCAGCTCATGCGGATGCTGGGCAACTGCAGGATCCAGATTATTCTGAATCATCATCATGATCGCACCGGCCTGTTGCGAACGGAACGGATATTCACTTAAAGGGCGTGCCTTGATCTCATGTACCGGTCTGAACCGGTACATATAAATCCGGCCATAGGTATTCAACTCATGATAAAATTCCTCCGCAAGAATGCGGTGATGTTCCGGTTTGAAATACCGCAGAGCATTACGCACGGCCAGAACTTTTTCCTGTTCCGTAAGAATATCTTTTCGCTTCGGCGCATGACTCACCAAAAGATCGTAAGGAACTAATGCCGGAAGCTCATCCGGAATCCCTTCAAGGATTTCTTCTTTGAATGTTTTCACCGGGATTCAACTTTAATTAATTCAGAACTCAGATGTTTAAGCGCATATCGATAGCCGACCTCATAAATCTCCTGAGACTTACCGAAATCAGCTGCGGAATATTTTTCAAGACCTTCCGGTTCCAGAAAGATATTACAGTACTTCCTGCTCTCAATCGTATTGCGGCCAATGGCTAACAACAGACTCCGCTCCACCACCTGACGGATCTTCAGCTCATTGAAAGATGCAGAAACAGGATTACAATGAACTCCTATGATCAGATCGCAGTGACCCTCGAGTGGTTTCACCGGAAGATTTTCAATAATACCGCCATCAGCATAGAAATGGCCATCCATCTGCATTGGCGTAAAGATTCCCGGAACACAACACGAAGCACCTACGGCATCCGATAAATTTCCCTCGCTGAAATAACGTACTTCACCCAAATTCAGATTGGTGGCAGTCACCGTCAGCGGAATATTTAATGAACTGAAATCATTTGCCGGAATAAACTCCTGCAAAAGCTTTGAAACCGGGTCAAGTGAAAATAAACCCGGTCGTCCCCAGGAAGGTCGCAGTGACAGCAGTACTCTTGGTCCTTTCAGATGACGGATCACCTTCGCAGGTTCTACCCCTGCTGCAAACAATGCCCCTGCAATAGAACCTGCACTGGTCCCGCTGATGCACGCAACAGGAATCTTCATCTCATACAAAACCTGTAGCACACAAAGGTGCGCAATTCCGCGTGCACCTCCGCCTGACAGCGCAATCCCAATGCGGCTCATTATAAAATATCTTTTAACGGAAAAGCCTGATCCAGCCGGACACCCTTGTCGGTCTTCTGAACTGTGCAGCACTCATTCACCGGATCATGCTCGAAAAACAAAATGTGCTTTTCAGTTGCCGCCTGATCAAGGAATGCTGCTTTCTCCTCCAGTGTAATCAACGGACGCGTATCATAACCCATCACATAAGGCAGCGGGATATGGCCGGTTGAAGGCAGCAGATCAGCCATAAAACAAATAACGCGGTCTTTGTAACGGATCTGCGGAATCATCATATAATCTGTATGCCCGCAGGCATAGAAGATATCCATCTGCGGAAATGGCGACGGCTGATCGGTGCTGATCATCTGAAGCTGTCCGCTTTCTTTTATGGGCAATATGTTTTCTTTTAAGAAGCTCGCCTTCTCCCTTGCATTGGGTTGAACCGCCCACTGCCAGTGTTGCTCGTTGGACCAGTACCGCGCATTGGGAAAAGTCATTTGTGTTTTTCCGTTTACAATCTCCACCGAACCACCGCAGTGATCAAAGTGAAGATGTGTCAGAAAAACATCGGTGATATCTGCCGCGGAAAATCCTGCCTGCCGAAGCGAACGATGCAATTCGCCTTCACCGTGTAAATAATAATGTCGCAGAAAATTTTCATCCTGCTTGGTCCCTATGCCATTATCAATCAGAATTAGTCTGTCGCCATCTTCAATTAGCAGACAACGCATCGCCCAGCTGCAGAGATTTTTTTCGTCAGATGGATTTGTCCGCTGCCAGATAGATTTCGGAACCACGCCGAACATGGCACCGCCATCCAGCCTGAAGTATCCGGTATCAATCACATGAAGATTCATATCAGCATGAATTGGATCAGCCTTCTTTTACAACGCCCATGGCGCTGAATTTATCTATCCGTTGTGAAATCCGCTCTTCAGGACTCAGCGCGTTGAGTTCCTTAAAAGTGTTGAGGATAACCTTTTTAAGTTCGTTGGACATTGTCTTAAGATCATTGTGCGCTCCGCCCAGCGGTTCTTTGATGATCCCGTCAATAAGTTTATTTGAAAGCATATCGGCAGCGGTAAGTTTTAATACCTCTGCTGCTTTTTCCTTGTAGTCCCAGCTGCGCCACAGAATGGACGAGCACGACTCCGGCGAGATCACTGAGTACCAGGTATTCTCCAGCATCAGCACCCGATCTCCGATGCCAATGCCCAGCGCACCGCCGGAAGCACCTTCACCGATGATAATACAGATCACAGGAACTTTCAGCATAAACATCTCGCGCAGGTTGCGGGCGATCGCCTCCCCCTGTCCGCGTTCCTCTGCTTCCAGACCCGGAAAAGCTCCGGGCGTATCAATAAATGTAACGATAGGCTTGTTGAACTTCTCTGCCATCTTCATCAGGCGGAGCGCCTTGCGGTAACCCTCGGGATTGGCCATCCCGAATTTGCGAAGCTGCCGCTGCTTGGTATTTCTTCCCTTCTGCTGACCGATCAGCATAAAGGACTGCCCCTCAATACTTCCAAGACCACCGACCATCGCCTTGTCATCAGAAACCTGGCGGTCGCCGTGCAGTTCGATGAAATCAGTCCTCATCTCATAGATATAATCAAGTGTATAAGGCCGGTCCGGCTGACGCGACAACTGGACCCTTTGCCAGCCGGTGAGATTTTCAAAAGTTTCCTTTTTAAGGTCAATGATTTTTCTCTCCAGTGCGCGGATGGCCTCCATGACAGTACGGTCCGACTCATCGGCCAGTTGCTTCATATCCTGAAGTTTGCTTTCCAGTTCAGCAATCGGTTTTTCAAAATCAAGTAGCATACATTAAAAAATGATCCCAAAGATAGAAATTGGGATCGGTTTTATCAGAACACTTGTTTGTCCCGCCAAATGACCCCATTAAAGCGCTATAGATTAACCCGTTACGCCCCGACTCCCAGCGGTTACCTCCACCTTGGCAATCTTGCCTCTTTTGTGGTTACCGCCGGCCTTGCAGAGCGCTTTGGGTCTGCAATTCTGCTTCGCATCGATGACCTTGACCGCGAGCGATTCCGCCGGGAATATCTGGATGACCTCTTTGAAACCCTTCGTTTTCTGGGCCTCCCATGGCATATAGGGCCATGTGATTCCGATGATTTTGAGCGGAATTTCAGTCAACTCATCAGATTAAGAGATTATACCCAACTTCTTGACTGTCTGGTTAATAAGAATCTTGTCTTTGCCTGCACCTGCACCCGGACTCAAACCGGACGCGAAGGCTGTTCGGGCCAGTGCCGTGATGCCGGGATTCCTTTGGATAAGCCCGGCGTTGCCTGGAGGCTGACCGACCTATTCAGGCCGGACGAACAATCTATAAAGTTATTTGGCCTGAATCACACCGAAACTACTGCCACGATCCCACCTCATCTTTTTCCCCTCCAGGTCCGCCGGAAAAATGCGTTGCCTTCCTACCATCTGGCCAGTGTAAGCGACGATGTCCGGTTTGGGGTTGATCTGGTTGTCAGGGGTGCGGATTTATATGATTCCACATTAGGTCAGCTTGTGCTTGCCGAAGCGCTGGGGCTGGAAACATTTAGGCAGACCGCCTTTGTCCACCACCCTTTGCTGACCGATCCGGAAGGACATAAGTTATCCAAGACTGCGGGCGATGTTTCTGTTGCGGCCTTACGGCGCGAGGGCGCCGGTCGGGGTGCTATCTATACCCGTGTACTTGAGTTAGCCGGTCTTTCCGTGGAAGTCAGTGACCGGCGGGAATGTTTTGAAGTTATTGCTGAAAAATGGGGTATAAAGTGAACTTTTTCTGGTCGGGAGTCCTCTCTGAATTTGGTTTTTTTGATGACCCAACTATATTTGCACCCTCATTCAGCGGAAGGCTGATATGAAATTTCAAAAGGTTCGGTAGTTCAGCTGGTTAGAATGCCTGCCTGTCACGCAGGAGGTCGCGGGTTCGAG
>JBMTCO010000091.1:0-10063 GCA_049430945.1 Cyclobacteriaceae bacterium | reverse complement strand
ATCCCGTTCTTACAAGAACAATTACATCCTCCGGCAATGGACCATGATTACCCTCCCAGTTTTCTATATCCTTTACGGAAACCTGGTAGTCCGCAGACTTAAACGCTTTTTCAGTTACATCAATTACTACGGCATCGCCAATCAAACTTTTTAAGGGAATCTCGTCCACAGAAAGGCGGTCCTTCGCAAAGTGTATCGGGGCATCCATATGCGTACCGCCATGCTCAGGGGTCTTAATGGTATAGGAAGAATAAAAGTAGCCTGCCGGTGTTAGTCCTTCAGCATCTGTTAAGTGTTGAAATCCGGTTTGATTATTTGGCCAGTAAAGTGTGAGGCTGTCATAAGAATAACTTAAATCAATCCAATCATGCTGACTCAGGTCTGACAGCTCAGTTTGATTTTTTTTGCAACCCGACAATCCCAAAATCATTATTACAATCAATAATGACCCTTTTTGAGTAATCATATCTTTTTTGAAGTTAATGTGACCTTCCGTTGAAATGTGTTTCGAAATAGAATCTGCTGCAAAGTTATCCTTTTAAGGCAGGAGCAGCTTTTTTTACAGTAAATAGGAGTTCATTTTTAAAAAAATAAGACCAATTTTTTCATGTACAGTAAAAGGAGATCCAGGTTTTGTCATTTGGAAGGAAGAATGATTCCTTAAACAGAATTTTATGGCAATGTTGGGTACAAAGTCTTATCACATAAAAGAATTTGTCCTAATTTAATAAAATGGTACTTTTAATGCCTGCAAAAATTCAACTTTCAGCTCAATTGTTCTCGTCAGCTTTCAAAGTGAATGTTACTTATTCTATATAGTTCGGCTGCCAATATAATCCTGGCTTTTTTGCTTTTATTTTTCAATAAGATCAGGAATTCAAATACCATTTACCTTTTCCTGCTTTTGCTCTTTATTGCCATCCATGGCGTACTTCAGGCAAGCATCATGAATAAAGGGCCTCTCGCCCTGATCATTTTTTTATTCAACAATTTTTCCCCGCTCTATTTTTTAATAGGGCCTATGTTATATTTCTATGTCCGTGGCACAGTAAACGACTCCATCGGATTGTCAAAAAGGGATTTGGTGCATTTCCTGCCTGCAGCTCTGGTGCTACTGAATGTCGTGCCGTATTGGTTCACATCCTGGGATTATAAATATCAGGTTGGACTGGATATTATTAAAAGCATAAACACAGTAAGAAATTTCAATGACAATTGGCTTATCCCGAGTTCTCTTAATTTTTTAATCAGGGGCGTACTGTTGTTATCCTATATCATTTTCAGTTTTCATTTTTTGTTTACAAAACGGTCCGGACGCTCTAAAACCAGACTGATACCCCAGGCTCAAAAACAGATTACCTATGCATGGCTTAAAATTCTGCTGTTATGCATGTTGCTGGCGACAGTCGGGTATTTTATGAGCTCCTTAGTATTAATACTTTTTTCAGAGCCTGAGGCCGGACTGCCTAATATTCTTTTTATTGTATTCAATTATATCTGCTTTGTTCCTCTTCTCATCATTCCGGTTGCGCTCTTGTTTTTTCCTCAGATCCTGTATGGAATACCGGCTTTTCAGATGGCTGATGTTGATAAAGTTAAAACAGAAGATGAAGAAAAGCAGCTGCGGACCCCTTCATCAGCAGTTGAAAAGGAAAATTCATCACAGGATGATTTTCCGGTGCCTGATGACTATTTAGAAGCGGATCTGATCAACTCTGCCAATTCCATCATGGAACATATCAAAACAGAAAAGCCCTACCTGGATAAAAATTTTACCATGGACAAGCTTACTCAATCTATGGGATTGCCAAGGCATCATATCTATTTTTGTATGAACAGAGTGCTCAAAGTCAGTTTTCCGGACCTTCGTAAACAGTTCCGCATTCAATACGCCAAGCAACTCCTGGAAGAAGGCAGAAACAAAGTTTTGACAATGGAGGGAATCGGTGACCAATCAGGCTTCTCATCCCGTTCCAATTTCTTCACCGCCTTTAAAAACGAGGTAGGTTGTACTCCCACTGAATACCTGGAGAGGCTTTCAAAGAAATAATCGTTTAACAGGAGACTTAGGAGTAATTTTATATGCGTGATGATTGTGGCCATATTATGCTCAGTAAGTTCAGACTTATATATTCTTATGTGTCAAAAGAAGATCCGGAGGTAGTGATGGACAGAATAGAGGGTACATTCTTGCCATTATCAACCCCGCTCACTAAATTTATCAGCAAACCCCACTGAACCATGCAGGATAATTCACTCCTCACCACCGTCATGCCCATCGCGCTGGCTGTAATCATGTTAGGCCTTGGATTATCCCTCACCATCGAGGATTTCCGCAGGGTGGTCAAATACCCGAAAGCCGTATTCACCGGTTTATTCTGTCAGATGATTATCTTACCCGCGGCCTGTTTTGCCATCGTCAAAATTTTTAATCTTCCTTCTGAGCTGGCCATCGGCATGATGCTGCTCGCCGCCTCACCCGGCGGACCAACCGCTAATCTCTATAGTCATCTTTCCAAAGGTGATGTTGCATTAAATATCACCCTGACCGCTGTGAACAGTGTGCTGACCTTATTTTCATTGCCCTTCATAGTAGAATTTTCCCTGGCACAATTCGCAACCGCCGGAGAAATCACCATGCCATTCAAAAAAGTGATTGAGGTCTTCCTGATCGTACTGATTCCTGTAGGAATTGGAATGATCATAAAAGCCAGGGCATCAGCATTCGCAGATAAAATGAATAAACCGGTTAAAATTTTGTCGGCTATTTTTCTGGTGCTTGTTATCGTGGGTGCAGTTCTTAAGGATAAGGAAAATATCGGTCTGTATATTCAGCAGGTCGGTATCGCAGCAATAACCTTCAATGTGGTCAGCATGGCTGTCGGTTATTTTTTACCAAGGCTATTGAACATCAACAAAAGTCAGTCTATTGCCATCGGAATGGAAATAGGAATTCACAATGGCACGCTCGCAATATTTATTGCATTGAATGCACTGAACAATTCTGTGATTGCCATGCCACCGGCTATATACAGCCTCATCATGTTTTTCACCGCAGCGGGATTTGGGTTTTTGGTGAATTTGAAGAGAGAAGGGTTTGAGACGAAATAATTTCAGGTTTTAAATAATTTCGATTTTGCCCAATCTAACCTACCTGTTTCTCACCCAACCTCTGATCTTTTCTTCCAGCAAAAACAAAGGCAAACTGCCCGACCCCAGAACCTGATCGTGGAACTCAGGTAACGAAAAACGATCACCCAGCTTATGCTCTGCGTACGCTCTTAGTTCACGAATCTTCAATTGACCGATCTTGTAGGCGACCGCCTGTCCCGGCGTTGCCATATAGCGCTCTACTTCCGTGATGATATCAGCCTCTGACTCTGCTTCGTGTTCCAGGGAATATCGAATGGCATCTTCACGAGTCCAGCCCAATCCATGAATTCCTGTGTCTACCACCAACCGGATCGCACGGTGCATCTCCATACTCAGCATCCCGAAATACTGTATCGGATCTTTGTAAAGACCCAGCTCGCTGCCAAGTGATTCCGCATACAAGGCCCAGCCCTCCACAAATACTGCCATACTTTCAGGATGCAAAAATTCCGGGAGCTTGGTATTCTCCTGTTGTAATGACAACTGATAATGATGACCGGGAATAGCTTCATGCAGAAAAAGCGATTCATCCGAATAGCGATTATAATTCTTTACATCCGGCACCGGAACATAAAATATTCCTGCCCTTGATCCATCCTTCGCACCGGGTACATATTCTGCACTTGCGGAAGCCTCACGAAAGGCTTCCGTACGACGGACTTCAAATCCTGCTTTTGGTTTATTCAGAAATACATTATCCAGATTTTGCTCAACTGTTTTGCGGATCTCATCAAAACCTTTGATAACCTGTCCGGCATCTGTATAATTTTTATAATCAGAAAGATTACGGATAAATACTATAAACTCTTTCAGGCTTCCCTTGAACCCCATTTGCTCCCGGACCTTGTTCATTTCTCCTTCAATTCTGTTGACCTCACTCAGACCTAATTGATGAATCTGTTCCGGGGTGAGCGAGGTGCTTGTGCTGAGGCGCAGCAGATAACGGTAAGTCTCTGCGCCTCCCGGTAATACGCTGATGCCGGAAGAAGATCTGGCAGCAGGCAGATATCGGTTCTTCAAAAACTCATGAAGTCTGCGATAAAGTGGAATCAGTTTCTGATCAATAAATATTCGATACTCATCTGCCAGTTGCTGCTTTTCATATTGAGAAATTGATGCCGGAAAATTCTTTACCGGATTATAAAACAAATGGTTTTCAACAGGACCCTTTGCAAAGGTTTCTACCTGTGGAATGATTTTTTTGACCAGACTTTGGGGCAGAACGATTCCTTTCGCCATTCCTTCCTCCATATTGACCATTGCGGAATCCAGAAAGGCGGCGTAATCTTTAAGTCTGAACAGCCAGTTTTTATAATCTGCCGTTTTTTTAAATGGATGAACACTGCTTCCGGCGGCAAGCTGTGGGACATAAACATGCAGTGACTGCATCTGAATGATCGGCATCAGCTCAAAGTTTGGAAGATCATACAGCGGTGAGGCTACCGTCACCAGCGGATTTTCAAGTCCTTCCAGTTTGATTTCGCAATCCCACTTCATAACCTTCAGGCTCATCAGATTTTCCGAACTGATCGTCGTTGTATCAGTCTGAGCAATTGATTTCAGGAATGCTGTATATCTGATTTTTAGATCTTCCAGATAAGGTTGCGATATAAAATTGGCGATCTCATTATCATATTCATGATAACCCGCCTTGGTTGCTTCCAGCGGATTTATTTCTTTTTTGAAATCATAGTAGGCACGGAAAAGACTGTCCAGTCGGCTATTTGGATTAACCGAATCGGATTGAGACTGTGGATTGCACGTGTAGAGTAGGAGGAGGGATGAAAGGATCGTAATGCAGAGAAGGCTTTTTCTTACGATGGAAACAGAAAACATGGCTCAGATATTAAATGATACGGATTAAAGTGTTACGATTCAATCTTAAAGGTATTTAGGTTAATCCATAATTGCAGTAGGCGGCAGGCTGTTTCGGAGTTGACAACTTAAAAAGTATCGGCTCATATTTTTATCCTGATCGACTGAGTATAGTTACTGAATCCATCGAGTAATTCGTAAAAGACTTATTAAAGCATTGATTATCAGTAAGCTATCTAAATAATAATTTCGGGCCCAACAGAACAAAATTTCTGCTATTGACTATGGTGGAATACCCTTGGCCAAATATTTAAAGTTTTCACCGGTTCAGCTTTTTTAAGGTTTTAATTATTAAAAATCAACAGCCGGTTGATACCTGATTGCCTGGTTCTTATAATATTCCAGAATATGCCTTGCCTTTCGGATATCAAATGCAATCATGCCGCACGCTGTTTTGAAACGGAATTTCTTTTTGTTCAAAAAATTCTTTTATGTTATCATAACATTTCTCCCCATTAAATGCATTCAATAGACCAATCAATAATTCAGCTTTATTTTTATTTTCTATCTGAAATTCGCTGTAGAGCTTTTGGAGGTTTTCACTTTTTACCTCGGTAAAATATTCATCTTCATAACTTACGCCAAGCTTCCAGTAATCCACAACCAGATTACCTTCCAGAAAATATGCATAGCTGTTTATGTTTATGTTATGGTCACTGTATTTATATAGAGTGACTTCATTTTTTTCAATTTTTATTTCTTTCTTCCTGGATACCACGGGTTCGGGTAATTCAAAAACAATGTCTTCAGGCGTTTCGAAAATTTCAAATGGATTCCCAGATATATTCAAGTTTCCCCCAGATCCGATAAGCTCCTCTTTCAATGAAAGAAAGTCAGCTCCGGTATCTATTTTCAGTTTGTGCGTTGAGGTGGAAATTTTCGGGGGATTAATCCCATTTCCCCCTCCGGACCACTTCCATTTGGTAAGCCCACAGGGATAAAGCTTATCCCTGTATAAAAATGTTATCAGCCTCGTCCAGCCATACACGGTCTTATTCGCTTTTATCCTGATGTGAATTAATTGTCCCCTCCATTTTACTGAAGTCTTCGTGCAAAATGGTAACTCTTTCCATGTAAGTATTATGTTTTGAGGCTTCTGAAATGTCCATGAGCCTTTGGTGTACACTTCTTTATTTATCATAGCGTCAGATTTTAGAATTATTTCATAATGGTTGATAAAATTGGCTGTTGAACTTTCTTTTTATTGCCTGACCTCGTTCTGAAGGAGTTTGTCAGAAAGTCCGGGCAATTTTGCCCAATAGTCAATATGTGCCCTCATAAATTTCAATTTCTTCTGTCGCATTATCCGGTTTAATCGGCGAGCTTTTAAATTCATTAAGCAAATCTTTCAGAGTTGCCTGATCAGTTGCCTGTTTCAGGTCTGTTAAAAATCCATAGGGTTTCGTCGGGCGATTTTGAATGATGCTGACTCTGTATCCGGAAGGTTTGAATCCGTCATTAAAATGATGAGCATAATCAGTGGCTATTTGCCGGGCAGTTTGCTCATTACTTTTTGTCCACCCTCGGGCCAATGACAGGTTCACCTCAATAATCAGTGTGTTTCCATCTATTGCTATAAGCTCCGATCCAAAGTTGTGAAACATCCTGTACCACTTATCAGCCACGCGTGTGTTTGCATTGTTAATTTCCTGAATAGTCATTGTCTTTAATTTTATATTGGTTAATGATTTAATCTTAGAATGGAACATGAATTACTCCTCAATCGTTTTGTAACTCTTCCAGGATGCCTTGATCAATCTGCTCCCATGGCAGACTGTTCTTCCCAAAATGTCCGTAAGCGGCTGTTTCCAGATATATCGGCCGGTTTAATTTCAATGTTTTTACTATCCCCTGCGGAGTGAGATCAAATAAATTTTGAATCTTTTTTGCAATTCTGCTGCTGTCACCGGTATCATGTGTATTTACGTAAACTGAAGTTGGTTCTGCCACTCCAATCGCATATGACAATTGCACGGTACACCGTCCGGCAAGTCCGGCAGCAACGATATGCTTGGCAACATAGCGCGCGCCATATGCGGCGGAGCGATCTACTTTTGATGAATCCTTTCCGGAGAAAGCACCGCCACCGTGCGGACAGCTGCCTCCATAAGTGTCAACAATAATTTTTCTACCGGTGAGCCCGGTATCGCCATGCGGACCTCCAACCGTAAAACTGCCTGATGGATTTACCAGTATTTTAAAATCACCGCCCGGTAGGTATTGCTCTGTTATCGGCCGGATAATTTCCTGCGTGACTACTTCCCTGATTTTTTCCTGTTCAATTCCGGTCCTGTGTTGGGTGGACAAGACAATTGTATTGACAGATACCGGCACATCATTTTCATAATTTACAGTGACCTGAGATTTAGCATCCGGCAGTAGCCATGGGATAATGCCCTGCTTACGGAGTTGACTTTGTCTTTCAACCAAACGATGTGCTATTAAGATCGGCAGAGGCATCAGCTCGCTGGTTTCGTTACAGGCATATCCAAACATCAGGCCCTGGTCGCCTGCGCCACCGGTGACCACGCTTTCACTGATCTCTCTGCTCTGCCCATGCAGAAGGTTTTCGATTTTCGCAGTTTTAAAATCAAATCCGATTGCTTCATCATCATATCCGATTCCGGCAATAACCTTTTTGGCAATTTCAACCGCGTCCACTGAGGCTTTGGACCGGACTTCGCCAGCAATCACAAGGTGTTGAGTAGTGATGAGGCATTCGCAGGCAACACGGGAGAGGGGATCCTGAGCGAGATAAGCATCAAGAATGGCATCAGAAATCTGGTCGGCAACCTTATCAGGATGTCCTTCAGATACAGATTCGGAGGTAAACTGGTAATTCATAAACAAACAGGTTTTGGTTGATGATCATTTTTTGTCATCAAAAAACCGGAGTGTTTATCAGGGAGTTGTTGAACTCTTTTGGTCTGAAAACCCTCATCATTTTACCACCGTGGTGTTCTACTCGGTTGGTTTCTGTTTTACAGAATCTTGATGACTTCGATGCAAATCTAGAGCTGTTTTTTAATTTTCCAAAACCCTGCCGATATTTTGCGCTTCCCTTTCTGTTCTCCTTCCGTTTTTGCTTCTCCTTCTGCACTTACGGTTCGAACCCAAGTTCGAGCAGCGAGTCTTAACCCATTAACTTGCCCTCATTCCCTCTTTCTTCATGCTCGAACTCGAACTGTGTTCTTCCGGCGAGAACAAAAATTTGATGTTGTGACCAAAGCCACTATCAATACCTCACTCTCTCTTTCTGTTTCTGTTTCTCTTTCTCTTAGTGTTTCTGTTTCTGCATTTCCGGTTCGATTTCGGATCCCGGTAGTGCATTTAATACATTAAGCCCTCAATTCCTTTGTTTTCAACCTCTTACCGGCACTTGTTCCACTCAACAGCTATTTTCTATCATTTTGGACTATTCCGATTAATCTCTATCTTCAATAATCTGATTTGCAGGCTTTTGATTAAAGCTTCGCATTCATTTAGTTTTTGGTATTTCTCTTCGCTCTTTTTCTGACCTAAACTGTTATCTATGAAGTTGAATAACCTTTCCGAAATACTTTTCAGCCCTGCTGTCCGCAAATCTTTAGGACGTTACACCCTCTACATTGCAATCCTGAGTTTTTTCAGTCATCTGATTCTTTATTTTTTATATCATCAGATCTGGCATTTGCAACCAACCGGATTACTCAGTAACCCGATCAATGCGATTTATACGCCATTTTCTTTTCTGCTGGTTTACGAGGCTTATTTGCTTTTGTATTATCTCCAGCAATCAACAACTATCTATGTTGCCAAGCAATATGAAATCATCGTTCTGATTTTGATTCGCGGTGTTTTTAAAGATATGACCCATCTGGAACTTAAAAGTCAGCAATGGCTCAGTCCGGGTAATCTGGAATTATGGTATGACCTGATTACCGCAGCGCTATTATTCAGTCTGATTTTGTTGTTTTACAGAATTACCGGCCGGCTGGCGCCACAGTCCCCCGAGCTTCCCGAATCAGGCAGCAGTGGAGAAAATCTGCTCAAGTTTATTCAGGCCAAAAAATATCTTGCAACCATTCTGCTTCTTGTATCCTTTGGTATCGGTGTCCATGGATTTACAGAATGGTGGATCAAAGCTTCCGATTCCGGATCGTGGTTCAGCGATCCCGATGTTAACGCCATTTTTTTTGACGACTTCTTCACCATTCTCATCATGACTGATGTGCTGATCTTACTGTTTTCTCTTTTTTATAGTGATGACTTCCCGGTTATCATCAGAAACTCCAGTTTTATCATTTCGACCATCTTGTTGAAATTATCTTTTTCTGCTGACACCGGAATGTCTCAGATTCTGATGGTTGCCGGCGTTGGATTCGGCGTAGTTATGTCTGCAATCACACAACGATATTCTTTGACTCTGAAAAGGAATAGTTAAGACTTATTACAATGAATCCAATAAATAATCCGGCATAATGAGTTCAGTTGTATCTTGAAAAAGTTCTGAATAATTTTCTGAAGAATCCCTGAGCAAAAGGAAAGGTCTTTCATGAAAAAATATATTACTTTCTGGCTCTCCATTTTTTTTGTCTGTTTATCATCAGTAGTTTCTGCGCAGAAATATCTTAAACATCCCGATATCCCGCCGCTGATGGAGCAGCTGAAGTACGGATACCGAATGTCAATTTTGGCCTCCCGCGGTAATTGGGAACCGTTTGTTGTCAATGGTGATAATAAAGGCGCAAGGTTGCTTATGCGAAAGGCAAAGGGAAATACTACTTTTATTCTGCTGGAGTGTGACAATATTTTGAATGGCAAAATTTCCGGAAATGGCAGAATTCTGGTGACAACCGATAGGAAATTCGCCTATGAACTCTATTCAAAATCTGCCGACTTTAATAAGGACCGGTTTGCTGCCGAATCCGATAAGGATGATCCAAAAATTGTAGCTGTTTCTTATGGTCGTTTTTTTAATGGCTCATTGAATATGGGCGTTTACAGAGATAATGAAATAAGAATGGAAGGTCTTTTCAGCGACTGGGGCGGTATT
>JBMTCO010000090.1:0-10064 GCA_049430945.1 Cyclobacteriaceae bacterium | reverse complement strand
CCACTTGTTTTTCCATGACTCGTTTGGGTTCCAAAATAACTGGTTGTATGTGTTCTATTCCCATCCTGAAAAATCTGTCAATCAATTAAGCCGATTTGATTTCCGGGATGGAAAAATTGATATGGCTTCTGAAAAGCAGATGCTTGAAGTGGCCACTCAACGCGAGACCTGTTGCCATACGGGAGGTTCTCTGACCTTTGATGCAGCAGGAAATCTGTTTATTTCTACAGGCGATAATACTAACCCGTTTGAGTCTGATGGTTATTCACCTGCCGACGGAAGAAAAGGCAGAGCTCCTTTTGATGCACGCAGTTCATCATCCAACACCAATGACCTGAGAGGAAAAATTTTGAGGATACGGCCACAGCCGGATGGTACTTACACCATTCCGGAGGGCAACTTATATACAAAGGGCGAAGAAAAGACAAGACCTGAAATTTATACGATGGGACTTCGCAATCCTTACAGAATTTCAGTTGATCAGAAGCGGGGATGGCTCTATTGGGGCGAGGTTGGTCCGGATGCCGGAAACAACAGTCCCACCAGAGGACCAAGAGGACATGATGAGTTCAATCTCGCCAAAGCTCCGGGATACTTCGGGTGGCCGTTGTTCATAGGTAATAACTATCCTTACGCGACATACGATTTTCAGACAAAAGAAATTACTCCGGGCCAGGATCCTAAAGCTCCGAAAAATCTTTCTCCGCATAACACCGGAAAAACTGATTTACCCGCTTTATCAGACCCATTTATTTATTACCCGTATGACGAGTCTCCCGATTTCCCTTTGATGGGAACAGGCGGTCGTAATGCCATGGCAGGACCTGTCTTTTATTCAGATGTTTATTCTGATAAGCCCGGTACTTTCCCGGAATATCTGGATGGTAAACTGATGATTTATGAATGGATGCGTGGCTGGGTACGGCTGGTTTCACTGAACCCCGATGGAAGCATTCACGACATTGAGCCTTTCTTAAGCAACATTACTTTCAACAACCTCATGGATGTTGAATACGGACCTGACGGAAAACTGTACGGCATTGAATATGGAACCAAGTGGTTTGCACAGAATGAAGATGCAAGGCTCATCCGTATTGATTTCAATGGTGGCAACCGACCTCCGGTGGCATCGCTTGAAGTGAATAAAAAATCCGGTGCATTACCACTGCAGGTTTCATTCGATGCTTCAGGCAGTATGGATCCGGATGGAGAGAAAATTTCGTTTGACTTGGCCATCGGTGAGGTTGTTATGAAGTCGGATGACGGTAAGTTCACTTTTGAATTTAAAGAACCAGGGGTTTATCGTCCGGTACTTACGGTCCGTGACGGAGCGGGTAATGTTTCAACCTCTGAAACCGTAGTCATCGCAGGTAACAGTACACCTGAAATCAATATCTCTGTAAAGGGAAATGAGACCTATTATTTCAAGGGTAAAACAGTTGACTATAAAGTTTCCGTCATAGATAAGGAAGACGGATCCACCGAATCAGGAAGTATTTCACCGGGAGCAGTCAAAGTTACTGTTGACTTTATGGAGCAGGGCTACGATAAAACCATGGTGGCTCAGGGTCATCAAAAACCTAATCATCCCGGACAGTTGCTGATTGCAGAAAGCGATTGTAAATCCTGCCATCTGACAAATGATAAATCAGCCGGTCCCGCTTATCGTGAAATTGCGAAAAAATATAAAGGTGCTGCCGGTGCAATTGAAATGCTGGCCAACAAGATTATTAAGGGAGGATCCGGAGTGTGGGGCGATGTGGCAATGGCCGCACATCCACAAATTACAAAGGAAAATGCTGCTCAAATGGCAAGCTATATTTTGTCTTTGTCGGATGAAGCAACTAAAAGTCTTGCTCTTGCAGATAAGATAAAGTTTGACAAGTCTTCAAACATTCCTTTCAATACAAAGAGTGCTTATCTGATTTCAGCGACTTATGAAGACCGTGGCAACGGGGCACTGCCTTCTCTGACCAGAACAGCGACTCGTGCATTGCGTGCACCTTATCTGACCGCGGATGATGATCTGATTCTTAATGGACCAAGGGCTGAGGCTATCCCAACAGGTTCAGGAAAGGCGCTCATGAATGTAACCAATGGTTCATCGGTTACCTTTAAAAATGTTGATCTGCGTGGTATTTCTGCCATTGATTTTTCAGTGGTGGAAGTAGCCGGAATGACGATAGGCGGATCCATGGAAGTAATCCTGGGTGATCCTGAAGGTGTTTCGGCAGGTACTGTGAATTTTGCTGCAACTCCGGGAATAAAGGATCAGGACGGGGTATTCATGAAAATGGGTGGTGTAAAGATCCCGGTACAAGAGAAATCATCAGATATAACCCTTAAATTCACAAACCCGAAAGCTCCTGATGGCAAGGCTTTGTTTATCTGGATCAGCGGAGAACTTAAATAATCAATAAAAAAAATTCTATGATGAACAGAAGAGAATTTATCCGCGCCGGTGCTTTGAGCGTTGCGGCGGCATCTATGCTGAATGATGCATTTGCATTTCAGGGAGCTTACAAAAACAAAATGGGTCTGCAACTTTATTCACTCCGTGATTCAATTTTCAAAGACCCTAAGAAGATTCTTTCGGATGTTGCCTCCTACGGATATAAGGAACTGGAGACCTTTGGATATGGCGCCGGTAAATTATTCGGTCTGTCTGTAAAGGAGTACGGAGATCATGTTAAATCTTTAGGAATGAAGACCGTCAGTGGTCATTACGGACTGGATATGCTCGGAGACAAGTGGGAGCAGGCCTGTGCCGACGCTGCCGCTCTCGGTCAGTCCTATGTGGTGGTGCCGTGGATGTCCAAGGATAGCTACAGCACGTTGTCTATGTTAAAAAAGACCTGTGAATCCATTAACAAAGCGGCCGTTACAGCATCTAAAGCCGGGTTGAAAATGGGTTACCATAATCATGACTTTGAATTTGGTAAAGTTGAAGGTCAGACCGTTCTGGATGTGATGCTGAAGGAGCTTGATCCAAAACTCGTTTCCATAGAGCTTGATATTTTCTGGGTTTACAATGCAGGAGCAGACCCGTTCAAATATTTTAATGCTTATCCGGGAAGATTTGAACAGTGGCATGTGAAGGATATGAGCAAGACCAACAAAAATGAAAATGCAGATGTTGGAACAGGCGCTATTGACTTCAAAGCCATTTTTGCAAACGCCGGTCAGTCAGGAATGAAGCATTTCTATGTTGAACAGGAGAGCTACCCTGTATCACCTGCGGAAAGCGTCAAAAACTCTTTGATAAACCTGAATAAAATCGTTTAAAAATATCAAAGATCAGCCCGGCAGCTGTTAATTTTCCGGTTCTGATTGATGAATCCTTTTAATTTTGCGCCGTGAAATACGGCGCATTTTTTTTGCTATTCCTCAGCGTTACCGGATTGGCGCAACAGTCTTCCTCTGTCAGTGGAAGTATCAGAAACAAGGGCAGTGAGAAAATCCGGGGTGCCCACATTTTCTTATTGCCCGATACAACCTCTCTTTCGGTAAGTGATGAGGAAGGGAAATTTTTACTAAAGAACATTCCAACAGGCAGGAAGATCATTCAGATTACCGCACAGGGATATCAGACCTATCAGGAGGAGTTGCTGATTACTTCCTCAAGAGATGTAAAGCTTGAGGTTATTCTGGAGGAGGAATCAAAATTGCTTGAACAGGTACAGGTGACCGCGGGATCACCTCTCAACACACCCGGTGCTTATGTGATCGGAATTGAGAAGACCATGCGCATGCCGGCTAATTTCTTCGATCCGGTAAGAATGACCTCTGTTTTACCTGGCGTTGCAACCACCAATGATCAGACCAACGGCATTGCTTTTCGCGGCTATTCTCCGAATGCGCTTTTATGGCGACTGAACGGCCTTGATATCGTTAACCCAAATCATCTTTCAAATGCGGGCACCCTCAGCGACAGACCTGTAGCGAACGGTGGTGGTGTCAGCATTCTGAGTTCGCAGGTGCTGGATAAAACTGAATTTCAGTTCGGCATTCCGGATGCATCAACAGGAAATGCACTGTCCGGAGCAGTTAATCTGCAATTCAGAAAAGGAGATTCACAGCAGCGACAGCGTACCATTCAGGCCGGATTGGTAGGTCTTGATATAGCAGCTGAAGGCCCGGTATCAAAGAATGAAAGCGCATCCTATCTTGTCAATTACCGGTATTCAACCGTAGGTCTTTTAACAGCAGCAGGGCTTGACTTCGGAGGGGAGAGAATCAGTTTCAATGATCTGACATTCAACATCAGTGCTGACACAAAAAAATCCGGAAGTTTCTCAGTATTTGGTTTTGCCGGACTCAGTTCAAATAAATTTTCTGCCTTGCCTGAATCTGAAAGGGAATTTGAAAAGGATCGATATGATATTGATTACTCAGGAAAAACTTTTGGTATTGGTCTGAAGAATGAGCAGTCCTTAAATCAAAAGGTAACACTCAGAACGGCCATGGCTTTTTCAGGACAAATTCAGCAAAGGAATGCACTGGGGGAACCTGTGCCTATTCCAAACCTGAGAGATCAAAGATTTGAGTCGGAGAGGTCTGTTCTTTCTGTAAACACATCTCTTTACCTTAAACCTGCCCCGGGTATCACCTCTGAAACAGGCGTGGTTGCTTCCGGACAATGGAATAATCTGAACATCAGAAATAAAAACACGCTTGGTGATTTTGTAAATGACTGGAATGGCTCGGTAAATGGCTGGCTGATTCAACCATACAGTGAATGGAATTTTTCTGCGGGCCCCTTTGTGTTCAGACCTTCTGTAAGGTATGCTCACTTCACATATAACAGCAAGGGATCCTTTGATCCCCGGGTAACAGCTTCCATGACAGTTGCAGGAGGTCGTTTCAGCGCAGGATTTGGTCAGCTAAGTCAGATTCAACAAACGCAATGGTATTTACCTGAAGGGAATTCAGATTTACCAATGACCCAATCCCGGCAATGGTATGCAGAGTATCTTAAAACTTATGCTTCAGGCTTGAGCTGGAGGCTTCAGGCATTCAGACACAGGTTGTCTGATGTACCTGTCGCACCATTGAATGGATTGCCATTCTCAGCAATTCCTTTTTCAACGCTCAATCTTCAGGAAGAAATTGTCAACACTACACTCGTGCCGGATGGGACCGGAAAAAACGAAGGCCTTGAAGGCTTTATTGAAAAAAGATTTGACAATGCTTTCTACTTTCTGGCATCCGGAAGTATCTATCGTTCAGGCTTTGGTGTGAAGGGTACTAATCATTTTTATTCAGGTCGATTTGATGGACGATACACTTCGGCCATCGCAGCAGGCAAGGAGTGGATGCTTCGTAAAAATGCTTTCGGTATTCATGTGAAAGGCTTGTCTTTTGGTGGACAAAAGGAGCGTATTATAGATGCAGAGGCATCTGCTTCAGAAGGCTATACGGTATTTGATCCTCTGAGTACATATTCTATTAAGCTTCAAGATTATTACAGGTTGGATCTTCGGGCGGCCTGGCGCAAAAATAAACCCGGAAAAACCAGAACTGTATCCATTGATATTCAGAACCTGACCAACAGAGAAAACATCGGAGGCTACTATTTTGATACTACCCTCCAGGCTGTGGTGCAACGGAAACAGCTTGGAATTATACCGGTACTTACCTGGCGTATGGAGTTCTGATTTTTGAGATCTTGCCCAAAAATTCGTTCGGGACAATCGTTCATTTACCTTATGTGAGGTGAATGTTTCTGGCCCTTTCTTTTCCTATGGTCCCGGATATTATTGTCGCAGAGTTATTTGAACAGATATACAACAAACTGCAAAAAGAATTTATTTTTATAAGAGAATTGATGCTCTCCGGTCTCTGGAGGTCCCAGGAGAAATGGAGTCTGGATTCTAAATCATGATGACAAAATTTTTACCGCGTACAGTTCTTTTAATTTTCCTTTCCCTTTTCATTCTTTCATGCAATAAAAAGATACCTGAACAAGGGGTCTCTCAATCACTTGCGTTGAACAGGAAGGAAAATATCAGCGAGGTGGTCTATGAGCTGGATTTTCAAATTCCGGAAAGTCGTGAGGATTCAATTCCGGCAAGCGCTTTAATCAGCTTCAATCTCAAAGAGGCGAAAGATGTTGCTCTGGATTTTACAGCGGATGCAGATCAGATCCTTTCTGTTTCAGTGAATGATGAGGTTGTAAGCCGGGTTATTCGAAATGGTCATATCTTAATTTCACAAAGTGACCTTCAGCAGGGACGAAATAAAATTCAGATTGAATTTCTTGCAGGGGAGGGGTCTCTCAATCGAAATCCTGATTTTTTGTACACGCTGCTTGTACCTGATAGGGCTTCAGACTGTTTTCCTTCTTTCGATCAGCCTGATCTAAAAGCGTCCTATCGCCTCAGTCTTTCTATTCCCGCACACTGGCATGCAGTTTCAAACGGAGCGATCCAATCTGATTCTTTGAATGGAAAACGAAGAAATCTCCGTTTCAACCAGGCCGATCACCTCAGCACCTATCAGTTTGCATTTGCAGCAGGGGTATTCAGAAAACTGACCAGCGACGACGGAAGCATGACCATGTATTACCGTGAAAATGATTCAGTAAAAGTACATTCCAATGCGCCTGAAATTTTTGAATTGCATCAAAAAGCATTGAAATGGATGAAGGAGTATACGGGCATTGCATATCCTTATCCCAAGCTTGATTTTGCGCTGCTGCCACCTTTCCAATACGGCGGAATGGAACACCCCGGAAGTATTTTCTACAAGGAAAGCAGCCTGATGCTTGATCCGGCGGCATCAGTAAACGAACAACTCTCCAGGGCAAGTCTGATTTCCCATGAGGTAGCGCACATGTGGTTCGGGAATCTCGTTACCATGAAGTGGTTCAATGATGTCTGGCTGAAGGAAGTCTTTGCCAATTTCATGGCTGCAAGAATGGTCAATCCGGATTTCCCTCAGATCAATCACAGGCTTCGCTTTTTACTTTCGCATTATCCTTCTGCTTACGAGATTGATCGTTCGGAAGGAGCACATCCTGTTCAGCAACCCCTTCAAAATTTACAGCTTGCAGGTACTATATACGGCGCAATTATTTACCAGAAGGCAGCAATCATGATGCGCAACCTTGAAGGACTGATGGGGGAAGAGGCATTCCGCAACGGCTTAAAGGATTACCTAAATACACATCGTTACGGAAATGCAGACTGGGATGATCTGATCAAAAGTCTGGAGAAATTTACGGATCAGGATCTTGAGCAATGGAACCGCGACTGGATCAGGCGGCCGGGACGACCTGAAATTGCCTACAGGCAAGAAAATGAAAAAATCATTTTTGAAGTTGTTAATGATACAGGGCGGATGTTCTGGCCTCAGCATTTTAATGTGATGGTTTCCGGAGATAATACGACGGAATTGAACAGGCTGGAAACTAAAAAGGAACCCTTTGTGATGATTTTGAATGAACCTGTCCACAAATTTATTTTTCCGAATTCTGATGGTTCGGGATATGGTTATTTCAGACTAAATGAGGAAGATCTTAAGCATCTTTTATCTGAGGTCAACAAATTATATGATCCTGAACAGAGGGCTGCTGCTTTCATGAGTTTATGGGAAGAGGTGCTTAATGGACAGTTACCGCCTGATCAGATGTTGTCAGCATTAAAGACAGGTCTGAAAGTTGAAAAGGATCCGCTTATCCTTAATTATCTGTCAGCAAAGACGGGGGATGTTTACTGGAAATTGCTTAGTACAGACATCCGAAACGGACAAGCTCAGGAACTGGAAGAAGTGGTATGGAGGCGGATCTCAGGTGAACCTGATATAAGTTTGAAACGGACCTTGTTTAGCCTGTATCGCTCCATAGTCATAACCGACGATGGCATACATAAACTGATGGACATCTGGACAGGCCGTCTTGATCCCGGTATCAGGCTTTCGGAAAATGATTTTATTCAGATTGCATCAGCACTTGCCCTGCGTAATATTCCTGAGGCTGATTCGGTGCTGACCATTCAACTGGCAAGAATTAAAAATCCCGACCGAAAAAGTCAGGTGGAATTTACACTTGCTGCATTATCAGCTGATACTTCCCTGAGACACAGTTTTTTTAAGAAAATCAGCATTGCCGAAGAGCGCGTTCGGGAACCATGGGTACTGGAAGGTCTTCGTTACCTTCATCACCCGCTGAGAACAAATGAATACGTAAGGCTTATTAAACCGTCCCTTGAGCTGCTTGAAGAAGTTCAGCAGACAGGCGACATATTTTTTCCGAAAGGCTGGCTGGATGCCACTCTTGTAAATCATCACAGTTCTGAGGCTGTAAACGCCCTTAACGATTATCTGAAACTAAATCCTGAATTGCCGGATTATCTTAGAAGAAAGGTTCTGCAATCATCAGATATGATGAAGCGGGCCAATAAGATTCGTAAGGAGAAATAATTGTCAGAATATGAAACGCAGAAACTTTTTATCAGCCTCCGCACTCTTGTCGGTGCCTGTTGTATTGTCCGGTTGTTCTAAGGAACAGTCCATCAAACAGTTTTCAGGAAAAGACCTTCATATGATTGGTCCTGTGGAAGGATATTCTCCGTTCATCGGAACTATCGTGTCCATGCTTAACAAGAACAGAGATGCATTGCTGAAGCAGGTTGAGGGGCTTTCTGATGCGGATGCAGACTTTCTTCTTGACCCCGGTGCAAATTCAATTGGGGCACTGCTCATGCATCTTGGGGCCACTGAAAAATATTATCAGGCCAACACATTTGAAAACAGGCAGGACTATAATGAGGAGGAAAAGAAATTCTGGGGACCCGCTTATGACCTTGGTGATCAGGGACGGCAAACCTGGAAGGGTAAACCATTAAGGTGGTATGTGGATCAGATAACCCGGGTCAGAAATCTGACACTTGAAAAACTAAAAGAATATGACGATGTATGGCTTCTGAAAGAGGACCCGGAATGGTCACAAGAGGAGCCTTACAATAATTTTTACAAGTGGTTCCATGTCTGCGAACATGAATCCAATCACCGCGGTCAGATTGCCTTTCTGAAGTCGCGGTTACCCGGACTTTGATGTTTTGAAGGATTTAAAGATTTTCGCAACCTGATTAATTAAAGTATGCTGAAACTGTTTTACTCATTGTTGCTGGTCACACTTCTGACCGGTTGCACTTCCAAACCAAACCAAAAAGCTGACGACCGCATGGAATTATTTACACTTACCAATAGTGCAGGCATGAAAATAACCATCACCAATTATGGTGGAAAGGTTGTCTCCATTCTTGCTCCCGATAAAAACGGAAAGTTTGAGGATGTCGTTCTTGGTTATGATTCACTGAGTCAGTATCCCGGAGGGAATCCTTACTTCGGAGCCCTGATCGGACGATTCGGCAACCGCATTGCTAATGCACAATTCAGACTTGGCAGTGAAACTTATAATCTTGCGGCAAACAACGGACCAAATGCATTGCATGGAGGACCCGGCGGATTTCATAATGTAATCTGGAAGGCAAGGCCGTTTAAGAGCGATGCAGGCCAGGGTCTGGAATTGTCTTATGAATCACGCGATGGAGAAGAAGGCTATCCCGGTCACTTGAGAGTTACCGTTATGTATGTTTTGAGTGAGAACAACGAGCTGATCATCGCTTATGACGCGAGTACAACAAAGCCAACGGTTGTTAATCTGACACATCACTCTTTCTTCAATCTCCGTGGAGAAGGAAACGGCGATATACTGGGCCATGAGTTTGAGATTTTTGGAGAACATTATTTGCCTGTAGATTCAACACTGATTCCAACCGGTGAGCTTCGTCCCGTGAAGGACACACCATTTGATTTTTTAACTCCCCATACTGCCGGTGCCCGCATAGCGACTGATGACATTCAGCTTAAATATGGCAACGGCTATGACCACTGCTGGGTCATTGCGCAGGCATTTTCCGGTGAGCTCGTGCAAGCTGCCAGAGTTACTGAGCCTGAGTCAGGAAGAGTCATGGAAGTTTATTCAACCGAGCCGGGGCTGCAGTTTTACTCCGGAAATTTTCTCAGCGGAAAAGACATTGGCAAGGGTGGAAAACCCTATG
>JBMTCO010000089.1:0-10068 GCA_049430945.1 Cyclobacteriaceae bacterium | reverse complement strand
TCGCGTAATAATTCTGGTGATAATCTTCTGCTTTGTAAAAAACGGCAGCAGGAGAAATCTCTGTTACGATTTTGTTTCTGAATATGCCTGATTTATCAAGCTGAGCCTTGTAGGCCTCAGCGGTTTTTCGCTGTTCTTCTGAATGATAAAAAATCACGGAACGGTATTGTGTACCTTCATCAGCTCCCTGCTTGTTGAGTGTAGTGGGATCATGCGTATTCCAAAAGATTTCAAGAATTGATTCATAGGAAATAATAGCAGGATCAAATTTAATGCGGATGACCTCCGCATGTCCGGTAAGACCTGAACATACTTCCCTGTAAGTTGGATCCTTTACCTTTCCACCGGAGTAGCCGGAGACCACTTCGTGAACACCTTTGACACTTAAATACACTGCTTCTGTACACCAGAAACATCCGGAACCAAGAGTTGCCGTTTCAAGATTTGTGCTCATTTTATTTACAGAAGTTTGTGGTTTTGTCTGGGTTGAACCGGTTAACTGAAGCAACATAATTAGTACCGGTAACAGTATTCTCACTCTGAATGCACCTTGTCGGTTAGTCATACGCCTTTCTTTTTAATTCCGAAAAGTAGTCTACGGAAATGGTGAAAAAAAGGTTTCTTCTTGCGGATTTAGAAATTCCGATAATATTCGGCTACCCGCGTGTTTATTTTTCGCTCAAGATCTTGCCTGACCATATTACGCAAAACCTGATCAGCCGGCATACTTTCCCTCTTCTCCACCATTTTTCTGAGATTACCTGACAGGGCACGTGCATCTCCGGTATAAACCGCCCATTGATCAGACCATTGCTGGACAGACTCAATATCAAAATTTGCAATCTCCGCTCTTGAGCGGGCATCAAACACTTTTAAGGCCACAGAGCCACGGGCCTGAATTGTTTTTTCAAACGTAGTAACACGTGCTTTGACTGCGGTCATTACAGGAACAACCTTCTGACCAATTTTCTTCTCTCCGGTTTTTACTGAGTCAACAATATCCTGAGGTTTTCGGGTAATGACCGGGTCTCCCTGAGCAAAGCCATTAACAGCCAGTACCAGATACTGATCCACACGCCTTATGGAATCTCTCAGCACCTGCTGAGGGGTAATAAATTTTACAAACTCATTGCGGCGGCTGCCGAAAATGGCAGATTCAAAATCCCATCCGGTACGGTTTACCAAAACCGGCTCCACCACTACATTCAGCGTTGCATCCAGCCTGGCTTGATTTGAAAATTCAAGTGCCTGCTTGTACTCAGGGACCAGTTTCAACGCCTTATTAAAATTGAAATAAGCCTGTTTAGAGTCCTCACGCGTTCCTTTCATCATAGCAGTGATTCCTGCCTGATAAAATTCCTCTGCCGCAAACTGTCGGGCCTCGGCGAGCTCCTTGAACCGCTGCTCCGGTGCCGGTATCACTTTCATTGCAGCAGGTGAACGGCGTATTTCATCATATAGCCGGTTGATAAGGTCAAAATTCCTGACAGCTGTTGACCATGTATCAGGACTTGCAGATAATTTTTTCTCCTGAACTTCTGAATCAAGGATTTTCACTGCCTCAGGATAACTTATGGTAAGAACCTGAACGGCTTTTTTATTTCCTGGACTTTCACGGAGCCGTTCAACAGCATTCAGTACGGCCTGTGCATAATTTCCCTGTTCAAATGCCTTCTTGCCTGAAACACAGCCGGTCAGGAAAACCATTAAAAATACAAATCGAAGAAGAGCTGAAAATGAAAAATCCTTTCTCATAATATAGATCAAAACATGAATTGTGCCAAAACTGGAAAACGCCTTCAAGATCGTGATTCTTTTACCCTTAGGGATAAAAATGCCGCAATAAGCATTAAAACACCTCCGATCATAACCGCTGTTAAACGATTATTGTCCAGCAGATTTGACATAATCCAGCCAAAAGTCAGAGAAGCAATAATTTCAGGAAGTACGATAAAGAAATTAAAGATGCCCATATAGATTCCGATTTTATCCTCCGGAATGCTGCCGCTCAACATTGCATACGGCATCGATAAAATACTTGCCCACGCAATACCGCCTCCTGTCATGGAAACAAACAACAAGGAAGGCTCTGAAATAAATGCAACGGAGATCAGGCCTGCTGCCCCGGCAGTAAGACACACCGCATGCGTGAGGCCTCTGCCTAGTCTGGCTGCGAGCGGAGGAAGGAAAAATGCAAAAAGGAAGGTGACAATATTGTAGAAGGACAAGGTGACTCCTGCAAATTCAACACCGCGGCTGTAAAGCGGATCAGCGGTGTCAGCAGCACCAAAAACATTTCTGGCCACTGCCGGCGCATAATAGAACCACATCAGAAACAATCCCGGCCAGGTAAAAAACTGAACAAGTGCAAGCTGTCGCATCGTAGATGGCATACTTGCGATTGAGCTCAGAATATTTTTTACTCCTGCAGTAAGTCCCTGACTCTCTCTGTTCTTTTTACGAAGAAGTTCTAAATCCGCCGGAGGCGTTTCCCGAGTTTTAAAAACAGTATAAAAAACTGCAATCATAAAAGCAGCTGCACCTGCATAAAATGAATACTTTACTGTCAGCGGAATGCCGTCAGCATCTGAGGCATCTTCAATTCCAAACCAATTCCTGAAAATCCAAGGCAAAGCAGATGCAACACTGGCACCGATGCCAATCATGAAACTCTGCATCGAAAATCCTGAAGTCCGCTTCTCTTCCGGCAACTGATCCGCAACATAAGCACGGAATGGCTCCATCGAGATGTTTATGCTGGAGTCCAGTATCCATAATAACCCTGCTGCCATCCACAGGGCAGAAGCATTAGGCATCAGGACCAGACACACTGAAGAAAGAATTGCTCCTACCATAAAATATGGACGTCTTCTGCCAAACACAGGATGCCAGGTTCTGTCACTCAAATACCCAACAATGGGTTGAACAATTAGACCTGTGAGCGGCGCAGCCAGAAACAACATAGGAATCTCCTCAGGCTTTGCATCCAGGTACTCATAAATAGGACCCATATTAGCCATCTGCAAGGACCAGCCAAACTGAATGCCCAGAAAACCAATACTCATGTTCCAGATCTGCCAAAAACCGGGTGACTTCTTTTCCATAAGGTTAGTGGGTTGAGTTTAAGGTTAGGTGCATACAAGTTACCCCTGCAGGAAATCAATCGCAACCTCTGAATCCGTATAGGGAATACTAAAATGAATAACCTGCTCAGATCCTACGTCAGGAGCAGACTCCAGAGGATCAAACTTCAGCAGTGGAAGAAAATAAGAGTGTGATACCCGAGTAACTTCAACCTTCCTGCCATTTAGCTTCACTTCAGTCTTGTCATTGCAACCATGAAAGACAACCCGCATTGTTTTAAATGAAGGTTTGTAAGAACCCTGCAACGCAGAAATTTTAAATTGACCCTGACTCAGATTCAGAGTACGAAGCATGAACTTTCCTGAATTAAATTCAAAAGTTTCCCCGTCATCGATATACCATTCGAATTGAGATGGGCTTTTACCGGGATAAACATGAAAATGAACAATCTCGCTTTTTTCTGTAGTATTCTGAACAGGATCTTGCATGGGAATAACAGAACCCGCCCGGACAAATACAGGGAGGCGGTGAACAGGGCTATCAATGGTAATGATTTGATCTCCATCAAAATACTTACCGTCATTGAAATTGTACCATGCACCCTCAGGCAGAAAAACTTTAATCAGATTTTTATTGCTTTCACAGGCGGCAATAAGAAATGACGGACCGAAGAGGTACTGGTTTTCAAAAGCGCCATTATATACTTCTGAGCGGTGAGGCCATTCAATGGCAAGCGTACGCTGCACGGGCATACCTGTAACAGAAGCTTCACGAAAAACAGAGTATATATAGGGAAGCAACTGATAGCGCATGCGAAGATAATTTCTGGCAATCATTTCAACCTCTTCACCATAAGACCACGGCTCACTTGATCTGGAGTTGATCATAGAGTGCACACGACAAAATGGAGAAAATGCACCAATTGAAATCCACCTCGCAAATAGTGAGGATGATGCCTCGCCGACAAATCCTCCGATATCATAACCTGCAAAGGGAACACCGCTTAAACCAAGACTTGAAACCAGTCGAACGCCAAGCAGCATGTGCTCATCATAAGCAACGTTGTCTCCGGTCCAGAGCGCCGCATAACGCTGAATGCCTGCATAGCCGGACCGTGTCAGAATAAACGGACGCTTTCCTCCAAGATTTTCCACCCCGCCTTCATAACTGGCTTGACACATCTTGAGGCCATAAACATTCCTTCCCTCTCTGGAGGTTGCGCCTTCACCTTCGAAATCAAATAAAATATTTTCAGGCATCATCTGCCCCCAAGAAGAGAATTCATTCATGTCATTCCAGAAACCACGTATTCCCTGATCTGCATAAAGTTTCATCCACTTTTTCCAGAAATCACGGGCTCTTGGATCGGTGAAATCAGGAAAATGACACCATCCGGGCCAAACTTGACCTGTGTAGGGCTTTCCATCCGGATACTTCAGAAACAAGTCCTCCTTCATACCCTCATCATAGGCATGATATCCCGGCTCTTCTTTAATTCCGGGGTCACACATGACCACGACCTTGAATTTTTTTTCATCAAGCTGCCGGATCATTTTTTCAGGCTCAGGAAAATATTCAGGATGCCAGGTGAATATCTTGTAAGCGTTCATATAATGAATGTCCAGCACAAGGGCATCTGCAGGGATTTGCTTCTGCCTGAATTTATCTGCCAGATATAAAACCTCCTGATCAGGATAATAGCTGTACCTGCATTGCTGAAATCCAAGGCTCCACAATGGTGGCAAAGGCATATTTCCTGTAAGGGTTGAATATGCTGAAATGATTTCACCTACGGATGCACCGTGAATGAAGTAGTAGTTCATATTCCCGGTGTCAGCATAAAAACTCGCAAAGCGGTTATTGCTGGCGCCGAAATTGAAAAATGTTTTCGCAGGATTATCAAAAAATATTCCATAAACAAGGCCGCTGTGAACTCCCATATAAAATGGTATGGCAGAATAAATAGGGTCACTACCCGGACCATATGCAAAGGCATCCGTGTTCCAGTGCTGATAACCACGGCCACGGCGGTCAAGTGGTCCGGTCTTTTCACCAAGACCTATAAAGCGCTCATCCGGCTGTAGAGTCTTGTAAGTACACACTTGCTCTCCGTTCCAGCTTGTTCCTAATCCCGGCTCATCCTGGTTAATGACAATACCCGTCGGAGTCAAAAAACGCAGTGTTGAACCATTACGCGAAATTTCAACATGAATTTTTTCTCCTGTCATATGAATGACTTCTCCGTTATCAGAAAAATCCTGCAGTCCGCCTGAGGGAAAACTGTTCACTGCATAGCTGAAATCATTTTTATTCTGATCCCGCGTAAATAGGATTCTAACAATGTGGTCAGAGAAAAACGATATAGAAACAAAGGCATTTTCAGTGCGGCCTGTAATTCCATTGTCCGTTCTTTCAATATGAGTAAGGGTTCCGGGGCTTAAAACTGGTTGCGGCATGAATCAGACAAATACAATAATTTTTAACTGTTTGAAATTCAGGACTATCTGAGGAGTTCAAAAAAAAATCTGATATCCTGAACCTTAAATATGTAAAGCTTAAACTGATTCTTTCAGAAATATTTGCGGAAAAAATTCCGAAAACGATTGAAATGCATAACTTATTTCTTCCGCTGCGAAGATGCCCTTGCAACCAGGGATGTCTTTAAAATAATTGTTTCAGGTGGCAACATTCCTTTTTCATCCTTATGTTCAATTTGCCTGACCAAAAGCCTGAGAGAATGTTTTCCCATTTCAAACCCCGGCTGGTTTACAGAAGATAATGGCGGCTCAGTCATTTGGCTGTAAAACCAGTTTGAAAAACCAACAACAGCCACATCATCGGGAATTTTCAGATTTTTTGCCCGGATGGCCTGCATAGCACCCATTGCAACCACGTCATTATTGGCAAAAACTGCATCCGGATGAGATTTGCCTGTCAGCAGGCCTGCCATTGCGGCCTTACCGGCGTCCAGAGTTCCCTCCTCACATACAGCGATCAAATCCTCATTATATTTCAGATTACCGGCTTTGAGTGCATCTTTATAACCACGCAAGCGCTCCTGAGTAATGTGAAGCTTAGGTGCCGACATAATATGGGCGATTCGTTTACTCCCCTGCGAAATCAGATGTTCCGTAGCCTGCCTCGCTCCGTCGTAGTCATCTACCAGAACCAGGTTAAGACCCTGAGTGGGGTAGTTTCGGTCAAAAAAAACAACCGGGATGCCCCTGCTTAATATAGCTTCAATATGCTCATATTCAGTGGTTTCCCTTGAAATTGAAATCAGCATTCCATCAACTCTGCTGTTAAATAAAGCCTTAACCGATGCCTTTTCCCTTTCCAGGGATTCAGCCGACTGGGTGAGGATAACATTGTAGCCAAGCAGATTAGCCTCATGTTCAATTCCGGAAATTACAGTGGAGAAGAAAAAATGAACCACCTCGGGTATCACCACTCCAATGGTCCGCGTTTTTCGTGACCGAAGGCTGAGGGCCACCACATTCGGCTCATAATTAAGTTTGGCTGCCAGTTCATGGACGGCTTTTTTAGTCTCCTTACTGATATCAGGATGATCTTTAAGAGCGCGGGACACCGTAGAGGGTGAAATGCCCAGTTCGCGGGCAATGTCCTTGATTGTGACCTGGTTGTATTTCATTTCTCAGCCGCTTTCAGAGTCAGGTCAAATGTATTGCGTTTGCATCTATTTCCGCATTTTTTTTATGCAAACGATTGCGGTAGCGTTTTCTGAAAATAAATTGACGATTTTCAATTTTGAATACCAACAAAGGATATATTTCGGGTCGATTTGCTGATTGTTACCTGCGTGTTACAACAATGGTCTGCAATAGGTAAATCGTAACTTTACCTTTTAACAAAATTAAAACCGTATGATGAAAACTCTACTCAAGGCTGGCAGGCTTTTGCCTGTTCTCCTGATCTGCGCTGGTTTATCAGCATTTGCGCAGAGGACGGTGTCCGGCAAGGTCACCTCCGCAGAAGATAACTCCGGCATTCCCGGGGTTAACGTAATAGAGAAAGGAAAATCAAACGGCACCGCAACTGACATGGATGGAAATTTCTCCATTTCAGTTGGCAGTGATGCCGTGCTGGTGTTTTCCGCTATCGGCTACTCCACTCAGGAAGTAACCGTCGGATCACAAACCAGCCTCTCTGTATCCCTCTCTGCCGATGTCACGACACTGACAGAGGTAATTGTTACAGGTTATGCCTCCCAGTCAAAGAAGGAACTGACCAGCTCAGTTGTTTCCATCGGCGAGAAGGACTTTAACCGTGGTAACATCAACGACCCCACCCAGCTGCTCCAGGGTAAAGTGCCCGGACTGAGTATTTACAACCGTGGTGGTAACCCCAACAGCCCTGCTGTTATCCGCCTTCGCGGTATTTCAACAGTAGGTGCCAACGCTGAGCCACTGGTCGTAATTGACGGCGTAATTGGTGCATCGCTTGACAACGTTGACCCCAATGACATTGAGACCATCAACGTACTGAAGGATGGTTCTGCTGCCGCTATCTACGGTAGCCGTGGTTCTTCAGGAGTTATCCTGGTAACCACAAAGCGCGGAGCACGCAAAGCACAGGCAACTCAGGTAACCTACAACGGTTACATGGCAGCTGCATCTGTTCTGCGTAATCAGCCTGTTATGACTGCACAGGAGTATGTGGCTGCAGGCGGTAACGACCTCGGTTTCGATACTGACTGGCAGAAAGAAGTAACACAGACCGGAATCAGTGGCGTGCACAACATCGCCCTTTCAGGTGGTACTCAGAATACCAGCTTCCGCGTTTCTACCAACTTCCGTAACATTGACGGAGTTCTTAAGAAGTCAGGTTTTGACCAAATCAACGCGCGTGCTAACCTCAGCCACCGCGCTCTGAATGACCGGCTTAAAATTGATCTGAATATGTCTGCTACTACCAGAAATATCCAGAATTCATTCAATGAAGCACTTCGCTATGCAGTTCTGTTCAACCCGACTGCACCTGTCCGTTTTGCTGACACTGGCGAATTTTATCAGGCGATTCTGTTTGATAACTTCAACCCTGTTGCAATCCTCGAGCAGAACGTAAACGAAGGAAAACGCAAAACCATCAACTTCGGTGGAAAAGTGGACTATGAGGTTCTGAAGGGCCTGACTGTTACCGCCAACTTTGGTCAGCAGTTCGAATCAGGTATGAACAGCGAATATTATTCACGTTCTTCCTTGTTCCGTGGTCTGAACCGTGGAGGTCTTGCGCGTCGCAGTGCATCTGACCGCACCTTCTCCCTGTTCGAAACATATGCTACCTACTCCAAGACTTTCGGAAACGCAAAACTTGATATCACAGGTGGTTATTCTTTCCAGGAGGATAAGTTTGAAGACATCTTCGTTGAGATGGGTAACTTCCCCAGCGATGCACTTGGTTTCAACGCACTTCAGAATGCAGGTGACCGTATCTCGGGTATTGCTAGCAATGTGAACATTTCAAGCAGCCGTTCACCCAACAACAGAATTGCAGCTACATTCGCACGTTTCAACCTGACACTCGGAAAAGGAATCTTCGTTAACGGTTCCGTTCGTCGTGAAGGTTCCACCAAACTTGGTGAGGACAACCGTTATGGTGTGTTCCCTGCCCTTGGTGTTGGTGCTGACCTGAAGCAATTCATCGCACTTGAAAACTTTGATCAGTTGAAAGTTCGTGTTGGTTATGGTGTTACAGGTTCATTGCCGGGCCCTGCAGGTCTTGCGCAGGATCTTTATGGCTACAGCTTCACCGGTGGTGGAGCAGTTGTTAAACTCCGCGATGCCAACAGAGATCTTAAGTGGGAGCAAAAGAGCGAAATCAACGTTGGTGTAGACTTTGGTTTCAAAGGACGCCTCAGCGGTGCTCTTGATGTTTATCAGCGTGATATCTCTGACTTCATTCTGGAGCGCGAGGTGGACGTAGCTGTTTACCTCTCAGGCCGCCGTTTTGAAAACGTAGGATCACTTCAGACCCGTGGAGTAGAATTGAGCCTTAATTACAACAATATCAAGTTTGGTGAAGTAACCTGGACACCCGGATTGGTGCTCAGCAGCTACAATACAAAACTGACAGACTTCCTTCCAGGTGTTACCGAGCAGATGCGTTCTGAACTTGGTGCGCCCGGACAGAATGGTACCTTTATGGTGCGCGTAGCTGTTGGTGAGCGTATCGGCCAGATCTGGGGCCCTGTTTTCACAGGTGTCCAAACTGAAGTACGCGACGGCGTTACTTATGGCGAACCTACATTCGCAGATGTTAATGGTGATGGAACTGTGAATGTTTCACAAGGTTCTGCACTTGCTGACGACGGTGACTTTAAGGAACTTGGAAATGGTATCCCTGCAGTGGAATTGGGATGGTCTAACCAGTTAACCTTCAAGCGCTGGGATGTCAATGCGTTCTTCCGCGGTGCCTTTGGTCACAGCTTGGTTAATAACTTCCGTGCTTTCTATGAGCCGATTGATCCGGGTGCGATCAACTCTTACAACCGCGTTATAACTGACAAAGCGGCTGCAAGGCTGACCACTGCAAAATACAGCTCACTTTATGTTGAAAAAGCTGACTTCCTGAAGCTTGATAACCTGACTGTTGGATATACTATTCCTACTGACAAGGTTAAGGGCATCCAGAGCCTGAGGCTCTATGGAAACGTACAGAATGCCTTCGTACTGACTAAGTACACAGGTATTGATCCCGAGCCTGTTCTTCAGGATCCGGGTTCAGCCGATAACGGCGGATTTTCCGGTGGCGGTGGTGATGTGTTGGCTCCTGGTATCGACCGCAGGAACAACTACTTCACTTCACGCACCTTTACTGTTGGTCTCACCATTGGTTTGAAATAATTTAAACAGAACAGGTATATGAATAAGTTATCTAAGCTTTCTCTACTCTTCCTGTTTGCAGGATTGACCGCTTGCGGCAGCCTCGATGAGGAAATCCTGGGTTCTTTCACAGAGGACTTTG
>JBMTCO010000088.1:0-10296 GCA_049430945.1 Cyclobacteriaceae bacterium | reverse complement strand
CAATGTTCTAATGTTGGAGTTACAGAGTGAAGGAAATCTAAGTGAAGTTGTATGGTCGGTAACAGATGAAATTGAACTGGAGCGGGAAGTCCAGGCGACCTCAACCCTGGATGCTAAAAAACTTCAGGAAAAAGGGAAGCTATCAATAGAAAATGGTAAATATTATGAACGCTATCGTTTAGTAAATAGTGCAGACGGACTTCTGGTGAAAAAATCCGGCGAGTCATTATTTATAAGGTTTGAGGCTGATCAAGACAGGATTCTTGAATTCAGGCTCTCAAAGCCGGGCAAAAATGAGACTGTCCGGTATTATAAACTGGTTGTAAATGATATTCCTGAGGGGAAGCTCACCGGCGGTACAGTTAGCTACGGTGGGCATCAGTGGCGCTTGATTAAAGGTATAGCAGTCGGACTTGAGTTCAAGGCTAAGATCAGCAATAATAACAAAATTAAGACAACAAAAGTCCGTGGTCTAAATAAGGATGGAACTGAAAAGAAGGGTTTGCTGGATTTCAAAAAGAATTAGTGATCGTAAAACCTGCTTCTGATGTCGGAACTTCTGACATTTCATCAGCATTTTTAGTTTTATAACTGTTCAATCTTTTCAGTTAATACAATCTTCATCTTTCGCTGTGGTTGTTCATTCCTTAATTAATAGTTTGATTTAAGCAGAAATCAGGCTGAAAATTCAGGATTGTTTTTCTGAACTTTGAATCATAGTCTAATCTCACATCATTTCCGGAAAGGAATTACAATATGCCCTATCATTTTGGGGAATTGTCTATATCTGATATTTGCCTAATTCTTCACTGAGAGCGTCAAGTAGTATTTCATCACAAACCCAAGGCGCTTATCACTAAAGAGAGCACGGATCCTTCCTTTTAGCGCCTTTACAAGTTTTCTGAGGCTAACATTGTAGGGCCAAACAATGAGATTTGCCGTAAAAAGGGTTGATCACTTTAAGGTAATATTTAGTTAGCTCACCAAATTTTTGCTACCATAGTTCTCAATAAATCTTTGACTTACGAATCAATAATACTCTTATGAAATCACAATTACCCTTCAGACATCTCTTTTTCTTTCTGTTATTCACTCTTCTGCTCGCCAATAAGGCTGAAAGTCAGGTGACTTCCGGAATTTCAGTTCAGGGTATTGCACGCGATGCAGAGAAGGCAGCCATCGGAGATGAGCTGATGACTTTTGTATTTGAAATTCTTGATGGCGGAAATTCTTATTATAAGGAAGATGTTCAAATCCGCACAGATGCCTACGGAGTATTTTCACACATTATCGGCACAGGAAACATTTCTTCAGGCAGCGGAAATTTTAATGAGATTCCCTTCAGTCAGAAACTAATGAAGCTGGTGATTACCGTGACCTACAGAGGAAATCCGGTGGTGGTTTCCAATGCACCTTTTCAATTTACGCCGTATGCGAAGGCCGCAGAAAATGGTGTGCCCACAGGTACTATAGTTGCCTTTGCAGGAGCAGAAGGTGATGTTCCTGTAGGCTGGACCTTGTGTGATGGTAAAGCCCTGGCAACAGTTCCGGGCTCACTTAATCTTAGAAATTTGATTGGTCCCAATGCCCCCAATCTTAAAGGAATGTTTTTACGCGGAACAGGTCAGAGCCCGGTTAATTTTCAGCAAGGTCCGGTTTTGAGAGGAACGCAAATGGACCAGGTGAAAGAGCATCTTCATTCAATTAATCAGCTACAGACTAACTCTGCAGGTAGCCATTTTCATTCCTATAGGGATCGTGACATTGCTGAAGGTACAAGTTCCGGTGACTATGCAGATGGCGATGGCACAAATGGTAGAGATTCTGCTCGGGACACAGCAACAGCAGGTGATCATACACACACCCTAAGTGGAAACACGGATAAAACGGGCGGTGCCGAAAGTAGACCTGTCAGTTATGGTGTGAACTATATCATTAAGCTTTAGTCCGGTTTCTTCATTATTATTGATGAAAACGAATATACTTTCGCTGGCGCTGCTGCTTTTGACCTTTACGGTTATTGCTCAGAAAAAGTCCAACCCTCAGATTTTCACCGGCATCGGCGCACTTCAGCAAGTGTCTCTGGAGGCGGACCCTGAAGTACAAGGTGCTCAGATGTACCTGCAAATTGGTCACCCAATTATATTTTCCCCCGTAACTGTTCCGGCCGATGGTACAACGATCAACCTGAGATTCCCCTGGGATGTGCCATACATCCCATTAACATTCTCTGAATCAACCTTTGAGGTGTCCAAAGGGTATTACAGCAATAAGATTGAAATTAAATGGACCATTCAGGGAAATTTGTCCAAGATTTCACAGTTTAAAATTTATCGTCGCTTATACTCTGACAACAACGCGGATGATTTTGTCAATTATGTCAGTATAGCCACCCTGTCAAACGACGCATATAGTTTTGATGATGTTAATGTACAGGGCGCAACCTTGTATGAATACAAAGTTGAAGCCGTGGGCGTCAGCAGTATCCCGCGGAAATTCATCACCTATATCACCGGAATCGGTATTCGTAATCCAACCGGTATTGTTACAGGAAATGTAAGCTTTGATGGCGGCAACCCGGTCAGGGATGTTGTAGTGAAGGCTGAACCACAGGGAACTGAATTGCAATTCGGAGGAAGCGTAGAACTTACCTCCGGCAGTTCTATTTCAATCCCTTTTCGCGGAGCCTCTATCACCGGCGCTGCAACTTTGCAGGCATGGGTAAAATTCAAACCCAATCAGTCTGCAACTTTATTCCGGCTGGATGGTTCCGGAGTGGGAGCTCAGCCATTGGAGGTCAACTATTCCACTACCAATACGGGGCTGACACTTTCAGTTGGTTCAGGTACAACCTTCAGAACCCACAGCATTTCAGGATATTTTCCGGACGGAAATCTTAACGGCCGCGGCGATGATTCTTTTCAGCCTGTTCAACCTGAATTGTGGAATAATTTTGCGCATGTTTCTGTAACACTCATTCCGGGTAAAACTCCGGTAGTCTACCTCAATGGCAGACCTTTAGAGACATCATATCTCAGTGATCCTAAATATCAGAGCTACACTACACCGATACCTCAAATAACAACATCCGGTCAGTTCACCTTTGTGGCTACGACTACAACAGGAGCGGTCATCGGACAGGACCATCAGGGATGGATAGATGAAGTCCGTCTTTGGAATATCGCACTCAGTGCGGAGCGGATCAGAACAGATTTTAAAAGATATCTTGGAGGCAACGAACAGGGATTGATTTCATATCTGCGATGTGATGAAATGGAAGGAAAATTTGCCTATGACTTATCAAGGGTAGGTTTTGAATTCAATAAGAACGATGCCAAGCTTTTCAATGGCGCCTGGTCTGTTCAGCGCCCCACCTCTTCTCAACTTGGAATTCTTGGAGTGACAGATGAGCTGGGCAATTACATTATTTCAGCCATTCCATTTAAGTTTACCGGCGAGTCCTACACCATCACTTCGTTATACGGGGTCCATCAGTTTATACCTGCTCAGCAACTGGTTTTTATCGGTAACGGATCAGAGGTGATCAATAAAATTGAATTCAAGGATATTTCTTCCTTTGATTTCATTGGTAAGGTCTATTATACCACAGATGGTGTTTTTGATCCGATTGCGCCTGTCAGCGGAGTGACACAAGTTCAGGAAGCGGGTTATAATGAGTACAGAGCAATCATAAATGGCGTCGAGCAGCTCGTAAGTAAGGGTGCTTATGTTCTAAAGGATGGGGCTCTGTATGAAACGCCAACCATTTTTTCGGAAGGTGCCAATATTTATATTGACGGCAACCTGGTATTTGACAAAGACAAACGCCCTGTGGTTACGGACAATAAAGGGGAATTTAAAATTAAGGTGCCCATCGGCAATCATTATATAGAGGTAAAGCAGGAACGGCACGGAATCAAGTTCGGCGGACGGTTTCCGGCACCCCGTGCAGACGGAAATGATTTATTTGATTTTTATGAGAATCAGGAAGCTCCCGTAACATTCCTGGATACGACAAGGGTCATTGTAGTGGGGCGTGTAACCGGAGGAAGTGTAGAATCAGCTAAACCAATTGGTTTTGGTGGCTCAGGTCTGGCCAAAGAGCAGTACACGGACCCCGTTACCGGGTCAATGGTTACAAAGCTGATCAGTTCTGTAAACAACATTGGAACTGCAAAACTCACCCTTGGTTTTTTACCTGCCGGCGCACTACCCGGAACGGAATTAAAAACTTCATTTACTACCAATCCTGAAACAGGAGAATACCGTGTTAAACTGGTCCCTTTGAATTATACGATTTTTAAGACCGGTGGAATAACTATCTCTTCCAACACGGGAATCTCTATTCTGCAGTCAAACGAAATATTAAATCTCACAACTGTACCTGAGTTTACTGCCAGCGAATATGTGAAGGCAGACGGATCCCGAATATTTTCAGATCCATATCACTTTAAGCGCAGCTTTGAATATCGCTCCCTTCCTGTATTGAATGTTGAGCGGCAATTGTCTGATGAGACCATTACAGTACCCATCCTGACAGACGGAAAATTGATTAACCAGGAGATTTCCACCGAGGGATTCAAGTATCGGGTTTACCGGCAGTTTGAATGGTATTCTGTTGATCTGTTGACCTATGAAGAGTATATAAATAGTGATGATGCATCCAAGATTGTAGTTTCTAAAGTACCCATTGAGGACATTGAATTCACTATTACCAATAACCTGGCTTCAAAAAACCCGGATGATCAGATCCTTGAACGGGATAATAACATACCAAGTTTATCCCATTACCGGTTCAAGGCAGGTGCTCCTTCAATTACCAGCCCTTTTTTCAAGACTCTCAACATCCGCTATGTTGTTAAAGGTGTAACCTATGACGCCACCGGATATTTAAAGGAGGGCGTAATCATAGGCGGACAACCTGAAGGAACCACTTTTAGCACGGTAGCTCCTGATGTGCCGGATATTATTCTGCGCGATCCTCCCGGCTCCAACAGTTTTGCTTCCATTGAAAAGGGTACCACCTTCACTTTTACGGAAGAGGCCAGCGCAGCCAACAGCCAGGCTGCCGAAGGAAAAATAACGCTTAACCTCGGCACTCGAATAAGTACATCGGCCGGAGTAGGGGCGGAAATTCAGACAGAGATAGATATCGTTAATGACATTGGCACCGGAATCAACATGAAGGTTGAATCAAGTGATGGTAATTCCATTAGCAGAAGTTACACCTTCAATCAGACCATTTCAACCAGTGATGATCCGCTGTATGTGGGCAGTGATGCCGACCTGTACATAGGAAACTCGGTGAACCACTTTTATGGAAAATTCTTTGAACTGAAGACGAGCGATACACCACCTGATAATACCGCCGCCGGTGATATTTTGAGCCTGAAAAATAAGGATGATAAAACCATTTACATCAGCAAGCAGAACGCATTTACTTTTAATAAAAAGCCTACGAATACCTTCTTCGTTTATTCGCAGAAGTTTATTATTGAAAATCTGATTCCTTCCTTTGAAGATATCATTGATGGTATAAACTCAGGAGCTTTGGATCCGAATGATCCCTCTGTACTTAAGAAGGAATTTTGTGAACAGCAGATCCGCCAATGGAAAAAAGTAATTCAGGAGAATGAGCGAACTAAATGGCAGGTCATCAATGACAGAGAAGCCTATAAGGATAAGCTCCTTTCCGATCTTTACAGTGAACGGCAGATCGCAACGGACTACCTTACAGAGATTGAGGTGCTTGGCGCGCTTGCCATTGCTACTACGCCGATCTCTCCTTTCCTCACCTTTATTGGGGTTCAGACGGTTGCCGAGGCAGAACGCGTCATGAAGAATAAAAAAGAACTCGTTGAAAAGAAGATTGCATTACTTGAAGCGGAGTTCCAGAGAAATATTTCGTTTGATGCCGGGGTAGGGGAAATCACCAGGTCGACTGAAACTACTTTGGTAGCTACCAAAGAATTGACGCTGGAGTTTAATACCGATGCTCTTCTGGCTCTGAATGCAGGCGCATTGTTAAATAAATCCGGCGTTCAGATCAGCAGTTCGAATACCTTTACCCGTAACCTTAAAGCAGCGCTGAATACGGAAGATACGGAGACGACAAAAGTATCCTACACTCTTAAAGATAATGACCCCAACAACTTTCTGAGCGTTGATGTTGTAAATGCGTTTGACGGGAATGGTCCTGTATTTTTAACATTGGGCGGCAGGACCTCCTGTCCTTATGAGGCTGTTGATTCTACAGTGTATTACAACAATGCGCAATACAAGGCAGACTCTGATCCATTTAAAAATAATATTTATGACGGTGGCGAGGTGATCAATACTGCCACCCAGCGCGTGGAGAACCCGAGCATGTTTGTTGAGATAGCCAGTGTTACGGATGTTCCGGAAGAACGCACGGCGGAATTTAAACTGATCATTGAAAACAACAGCATTGCCCGGGCAGACGGAAACTTCCTCTTACTTGTGGACAACCGCACCAATCCGAACAATGCCATTTTTAACCTGGACCCGAACGGTACTTTGATTTTTGTTCCTTTTGGTAAGAAAACTGAATTCGCACTCACCTTGCGGAAATCCATCGCCGATGTATATGATTATAAAAATATAAGGATTACCCTTGCCTCCCTGTGTGATGGAATTATTGATGTAAAAGATGCGGTGCTTATAAGCCAAGGCGGTAGGGCCTCAGTATTCGTCTCTGCATCCTTCCGTCCATCCTGTACGCAGGTAAAGATTCAGGAACCGCTTGAGAATTGGGTTTTCAATGCAACAGATGCATTTAATTCAGATAATACAACCAATCCACTTAAGCTTTCAACATTTGGTTATAACCGCAACTACAATTCATTCGAAAAATTCAATCTGGAATATCGAAGTGTTACCTCTTCGAGCTGGACAAGACTCAAGACTTATTATAATTCGAGTGCATTGTATAACACTGCGGCCACTAATGGAGAGCAGAACATACAGCAAATTACTTCCGGCCAGTCAGACTTTTCCTGGGACATCGGAGGCCTTGGACTGGCGGATGGTAAATATGAAGTTCGTGCAGTCTCATATTGCGGAAACGGTACAACTTTCATTTCAGATCCCATTCGCGGAACAATTGACCTGAATGTACCCGTTCAATTTGGAACGCCGGCACCAACGGATGGAATTCTGGGACCCGGTGAAGACCTCCGCGTACGATTCAGTGAACCTGTCTTCTACAACTCTGCGATTTCAAAAGTGCAGATCAAGGGAAAAACCAATCAGCAGGAAATTGATCATGCGGTCACTGTCAGATTTGACGGCTCGCAAAGCACGATGGTTATAGACCGTCCCAATATCCTGAAAGGTACTTTCACAATGGAATTCTGGATGAACCATTCTACATCCGGTTCAGCAGTTATTATGGAACAGCCGGGAACTTTGAAAGTATCACTCGCATCAGGAGCACTTTCATGGAAGTTCGGGCAGTATACTGTGACAGGTCAGATTGCTACCGACCAGGCTTACCATCATTACACCCTTACCTATGATGCCCTCACAGGTAAGATGCGCATCTATCAGGATGACAGAGAACTGGCCTTTATCTCCGGTGCTGCCGGCATCAGTGGTTCCAGTCCTGCAAGTCTGGTCATCGGAGGAAATACTTTCGTTGGCAATATCCACGATCTGCGTTTCTGGTCTAAACCTTTGTCATTGACGGAGGCCTATGCAGCTCAGTTCCGTGAGCTCACCGGTCTGGAGCGTGACCTTGTCGGATACTGGCCGATGAACGAAGGTTCAGGTTTACTCGCCCGTGATATTTCAAGATTTAAAAATGCGGTGGTGAATGCTTCCTGGGATATTAAACCCCGAGGCACTTCCTATGGTTTTCAAAATGGTCAATATCTCATTCTGAATAATGTGGGTTTTGTTCAGATGACAGATCAGATGGATTATACCCTATCCTTCTGGATTAATACAGCTCAGCAGACTCGCGGAACGATCTTTTCAAACGGACGCGGCAATGGTGACGACCCTGACCAGTCCAACGGCCTGGATAATAAACTGGCAGTCTATATCGAAGGCGGCAACTTATATCTAAACAGTGAAGGCATTAATCGTCAGCTTACCACGGAAAGTGTCGCCGATAATAGCTGGCACCATGTTTCTGTTGTATTGCGTCGAAATGGTTCGCTTAAAACCTTTATTGATGCCCGACAGGTCAGTTCACATCCTGTGGCTGGTCTTGGTGGCTTCTCCGGAAACAAAATCTGGGTTGGCGCACGCGGATATGCAGATATTACCGGTACTGAAACAATTGATGAAAAGTTTACCGGAAGAATTGATGAACTGCAACTGTGGAACCTTGCGCGTGCCACAGAACAGATTGACCGCGACCGCTTTTCAGAGGTTGATTTCAACCAGATCGGATTGTTGCTCTATTCAAGATTGAACAGGCCTGTGCCGCCAACATCAAACGGCCCTGCCTATTACCATGTGGCGGCCAATGAGACAGTTATTTCTTCAGATGCTTTACTGAGTTCCGGAAGCGTGAGTTTCAATGATGATGCGCCGCCGGTGCGTCAGGTCAGACCTTATTTGTCGTTCCTGGTTTCTCAGGTGATCAATGGAGATGAAATGATCCTGACCCCTGAGGTAAGTGACTGGTCTGTTCTTGAAGGTCAGATTATTGATATTACGATTGACAGGTTGTTTGACCTTTATGCCAACAGGCAGGCTTCGCCTGTTACCTGGAGTGCATTTGTGCGGAGAAATGAACTTGCCTGGTTTACCGATGAAGGATTACAGCAACTTGAGATCATTAAGGGTTCGGGCGAGGAATACAGTTTTACAATTACACTTGTGAACCGTGGGGGCAAACAGCAACCATACTCCATTCAAAATATTCCATCGTGGTTGAAAACGAACAATGCCAGTGGTGTTCTTGATCCGAATGGGGTAAAGAAAATCACTTTCACCGTAGCAGGCGACCTCACCATCGGACAATATGAGCTTGATCTCTTCCTTGATACCGATTTTAACTTTGATGAGAAAATGCTGCTTAAGGTTCGTGTTCTTGGCGAAGGACCGGCATGGGTCGTCAACCCTGCTGATTTTGAATACAGCATGAGCATCATCGGAAAAGTAAAAGTGAACGGCGTTTTCTCATCGGATCCGTATTCAAAAATTGCTGCGTTTGCAGGCAATCAGGTGCGCGGCGTGGCCGGTCTTGAGTACGATGAAATTTACGACGAGCATTTTGTCTACCTGCCGGTGTACAGCGATGTGTCTTCAGGTGAGACCATCACTTTTAAAATATGGGATGCTTCAACAGGAAAAATTTTTGCTGCGGATGTGAATGGCAATTCAAGCCTTCCATTTGTACAAAATGAAGTTTATGGTTACAAAGCAACGCCATACATATTTGAAAGCACAAGCTTCATTGAACAATACCTTGGACTTCAACGGGGATGGACCTGGGTATCACTGTTTGCAGGAGATCAGGATCTTAAGGACCTAAATAAGCTTACTCAGCAGATGTCTCTTACTTCAGGTGATGTGATCAAAAGCAGGACAGAAGGATTTGATCAGTATGACAATACAACTGGCTGGTCCGGTGCTCTTTCATCCGGTCCCGGACTGAAATCCGGAGGCATGTACAAGATCAAACTTGCTACGGAAGGTCAGCTTATCCTGAATGGTGCTGAACTTGATGTGCGTAATTTTTTACAGACTATAGAGCCCGGCTGGAACTGGCTCAGCTATCCTCTGAGCAGCAATATTAATATTCGTGAAGGACTGGCATTCCTTGAGGCAAAGGAGGGGGATGTCATAAAAAGTCAGCGCCAGTTTTCAGTGTACGATCCCCGCATTGGATGGTCCGGCACGCTGCGTTTCCTTGTAACCGGAGAAGGATACATGCTGAAGTCCAATTCAACCCTCGCTCAGAATTTTGTCTATCCCGATGTGTTTCTGGTCAGTGGTGCCGGAAGAGGTTCAGCACCTGATGAAGTTGAGGAGACTCCGGTAGCTGATTGGGCAATGTATGGATCATCCATGAGCGTGGTTGCCAGGTATTCAGGACCTGAGCAGTTTAATAATGTGCTCGTAAGAGACAACAGTGGCACCTTAAGAGGTCATGCCCGGTTTGAAACTGTTGACTCAAAGCAACTCGCTTTCATTACCATTTTTGGAAATACTGCAAATGAAGAAGAGCTGCATTTTTATCTTGGAAATAATGACGAACAATGGCTGACAAATAAAGCCGTCACTTTTATTCCGGAGCAAGTTCTTGGTTCTGTCCGCAAT
>JBMTCO010000087.1:0-10890 GCA_049430945.1 Cyclobacteriaceae bacterium | reverse complement strand
GCACCCGGTTCTGTTGCGAACACTTCCAACGCAGTATGGCGTGCAGCTGACTGCGACGGCGACGGAGTAACCAACGGTAAGGAAACTGATGATGGCACTGATCCGAAGAATCTCTGCGATTATGTTACGGCAAGCCAGACGGGAGCGACTTCCCAGGCGTGGAAGGATGCTGATTGCGATGGCGACGGAGATAAGAACGGCACGGATACCAGTCCTAAAGATCCATGCGTAAGTGCACCCGGTTCTGTTGCGAACACTTCCAACGCTGTATGGCGTGCAGCGGACTGCGATGGGGACGGAGTAACGAATGGCAAGGAAATCGACGATGGTACTGATCCTGATTCAGTATGTTCGCTAAAATTGTCTAGCCAGACGGTAATACCTTCAGCTCAATGGCAGCAATCCGACTGCGATGGTGATGGTGTAACCAATAAAAAAGAAAAAGAGGATGGTACTGATATATTTGACTTTTGCTCACTGCTAAAGAACAGTCAGTCTGTTGCCCCTTCTCCCCAATGGAAAGATCTTGACTGTGACAATGACGGCACTAAAAATGAGTTTGATAAAAATATTTTTCTGCCTGTCGCTCTTGATGATGAAGGGGAAATTAAGGAAAGTGAACGGATAACAATTGATATTATAGGCAATGATGATTTTATGCCGGGTCAGGGGATCTCGATTTCCAGGATCGGCGGAAGCGCTGAGGGAGAATATTCGTTTGATGCATTGACAGGGGAAATCACCTATCGAGGATTTCCGGGACAAGCAGGAGTGGTGACAATAATTTACAGAGTCTGCAATATTCAGGTGAGTCCTCCTGTATGTGCAGATGCGACTGTCAGGCTTAATATTGATGGATCTCCATTAATAATACCTGAAGCATTCACACCTAATGATAATGGTAAAAATGATAAATGGATTATTCTTGGTCTGGCGGCTTACCCTGAAAATAAGCTGACTATTTTTAATCGCTGGGGCAATCAAATTTACAGTGCAAGTCCTTATAAAAATGACTGGGAGGGCTATTCAAGCAATCCACTTACTGCAGGGGGAAGCAGAGTACCGGCCGGTTCATATTTCTACATTCTGGAACTTGGCGATGGAAAGCGGTTTACAGGGTTTGTTTATGTGGCCTATTAATTTTGGAATAGTTTTAGGCTATATGAAAAAATTGATTTTAATAATATTTATTTTTTCGCTTTCTGTTGCTCAGTTTTCGCTTTCCGCTCAACAGGATCCGATGTACAATCAGTATATTTTTAATTCCTATACTATTAATCCGGCTGAGGCTGGAATCAGGGCCTATGGAACTGCTTCCTTCCTTCACAGGTGGCAATGGGTTGGAATTCCAGGAGCTCCTACAACCACCTCAATGGGGGTTGAATCATCACTCGGTTCCAAATGGGGAATTGGCTTTAATGTAATAGCGGATAAGATTGGGCCTGAAATAAACCAGACCGTGAACTTTAGCGTAGGGTATCATATCAAGCTCTCATCCCGTTATAATTTTGCTGCGGGATTGAATGCAGTCACCAATCATAGGAGGCTTAATACGGCCTTATTTAACAATATTTACGATCCGGATGATCCGGATCTTCAGGCTTTCAATATCTTCAGACCAAATTTGGGTGGTGGACTTCTCTTATATTCAAATCGCTTTTTTATTGGTGCATCCCTCCCAAGATTAATCCAGTACAAAACTCCATCTAATGGAACTAACCTTGCCTTGGATCAGGTTCGTCACATGTTTATTTATAGCGGAAGAATATTTGATGTATCTCCAAAAATTAGACTCAAGCCAAGTGTATTGATGAAAGGTGTAAGTGGAGCACCTGTTCAGTTTGACCTTAATGGTGTCATCTCTCTTTATAAAACCATTGATGCAGGTGTTAACTACAGACTTGGGGATGGACTTGGTTTATTGTTTGGCATTACCTTAAAGGAAAGGTTGATCTTTAATTATGCCTACGAAATTCCATTAACACCTATAAGGAACAATACACAGCAGACCCACGAGTTAGGAATTCGCTATCGTTTCGGAAAGGCCCATGTAGAGAAAGTGCAATCACCCCGATTTTTTAATTGATTATGTTCAACCGGATAATACCATTATTTCTGATTTTAGCAGTACCCGCTGCGGTACTTGCACAGGATAGTAAGAAATTAAAGCAGAAAATTGCAAGGCTTGAGGCTAAAGGACATTATATAGAAGCAGCAAACCTTTACAGGCAATTACATGATGGTGGCGAAAGGGGGGCATCCATTTCTGCAGCTATGAATCTATATAAAGGAGGAAGGTATAAGGATGCGTTAGGATTTTTCTACCATGCTGATAGCCTTGGTTTTTTGGATGATAAGGAGGAAATTTTTGCATTTTTTGATTGTCTCCGAAACTCAAAACAATATGATGAAGCCGATCAGCTTATTTTAACGCATCTGGCTAATAATAAAGAAGCTACTGAATTTCTGATCAATTTGCAAAAAAAAGATTTTTACAGTAAGATATCGGCATATGGGAATTCTAAAGTTTCACAATTACCTTTCAACACAAAATATTCAGAATTTGGTCCAGCCATTTATGATGGATGGCTTTACTTTGAATCTACCCGGAATGATAAGGTGAATAAGAAAGCCCAGGCCTCTAAAGAACAAGCCTTATTCAATGTATATACCTATCCCATCGGTGAACAAGGAGCTCATGTTATGAGGTTACAGGGCTCTTTCGACAAACCTGTGGAAATAATTTCAAGTGGTACAAAACAAACCGAATCTATTCCTGCAGAACTTAATGGATCCCACAATGTCGCTCCTGTTTACATTACGCCTGATGGAAAACTATTATTCTATACAACCAACTGGCATCATGAGGGGGAGGTTAAATTTAAAAATCCACACCTAAACCTTGACTACTCTGTTGATGTCCTTGAAAATACTCAGAAATTGCTGGTCGGTAAAATCAATCTGAATATTTACTATAGTGTCAAAGAAGGTAATATCTGGAAAACCCCTGTTACATTCCCATACAATAGTGATCAGTGGTCAAATCAGCATGCTTTTTTTGACATCTCAACTTCCACGATGTATTTTTCAAGTAACATGCCGGGAGGATATGGCGGATTTGATATCTGGAAATCAACAATGAATGGAAGTGAGTGGTCAACTCCTGAAAATCTTGGCCCGAATATCAATTCGATCAAAGAGGAGGTTTTTCCCTTGGTGAGTCCTGAAGGTTATTTGATATTCGCTTCAAACAGCTGGCCCGGTCTTGGGGGACTTGACCTATTTCTTTCTCAGGATCTGACAAAAAAACCTCTGAATCTGCTTGCCGGGATAAACTCAGAGTCTGATGATTTTGGAATGACTTTTGCAAAAAAGGGCCTTGGCTATATGGTAAGCAATCGTCAGGGTACTGTTGGTGATGATGACATCTTTCTTTTTGAGGCAGATCTGGATGATATAATTGAATACTATGTACCTAAGTATAAGATCACCATTGTTGATGCTGCATCGGGTAAAACTATTTCAGGAAAAGTACGCATCAAGCAAGACAGTGTTTCCACGGAAATTGAGGTTGGTCCTGATGGAAAGCTCGTCAGATGGCCTTATTCTGCTACTTCATTTGAAATAATTTCTGAAGGGTTTGAGCCTTCAATGTATCCGGTTGAAAATCTTAAGGAGAATTTTCCACTAAAAATTTCATTAACTCCAACACCGCCGCCTCCGGTAATCGTAGAAGCACCTGTTGTTTCCAACCCGGTCTGCTCTCATGTGCAACGACGCATTCCTTGTCCGGAGATACCATTTCATGACTGTGCGCCCTTACGGTCGTATCAATTGCACAGAATCAGGTTCTCCCAATCAAAAGGTTTAAAAAGAGAGGTCATCAACTCGGGTAAATTCTCCGAAGGAATAAAGTGCGAATCCGAAAAGCCACTTCGGTGTAACTCCGGAAGAAGAAATGCTTGCACAGGTGTGATTGTAATGAATTGATCAACCTTAAAAAGAACCCCTCAGAGAATAATTTGGCCGGAAATATCTTTCCGGAGACTGAAGGTCTCTGCTAAATCCTCTGATTATACAAAGCTCTACCTTGGAGCATTTCTTGGTTAAATAATATCAATTACAAGGCCGACTGACTGAAATCATGCCGGCTTTTTTTATGTTATTGTTATTTGGTATCAGTTTTAATCAATTAACATAAACATTAAAAGTTATGCCTGTAAAAGCAGAAGCCCAGAAACTCATTCAATTGCCGTTCAGATGTCAGAAAAATTTTGAGAGTCGTTTGGTGCGCGCAAAAGGAACACATATGCGTAACACCGGTGAAAAAATTTCAAACAATGATTTTTTCATCCGATTATTAGCCATTGGCCTTGAAGAGTTTGAACGGAAAGGTCGATAGCACTTATCTGATCAGGTATTTTTATGACCTGAAATTTTTTCTAAATTGGAACATGAGAATTATACTCCTGTTCCTTTTTTTATGCGTCACTTCCTGTAAAAATAATACTCCACTTCAATTTACTGCGGGTGCATCATCAGAACCTGTTAATCCACCACCCGGAGCGTTTATTGCAGGCGCAGACCGGAATCGGATATTTACAGGTGTTAAAGATTCTCTGTATGTTAAAGCCGTTGTGATGAACGACGGAACCACTTCAGTGGCTCTTGTTACTATTGATTGTATCGGTTTACTCAATCCTGAAATAAAAGAGATTCAAAAACTGGCTGCTTCGGCTTCCTCCGTCCCGGCAGAAAATATTGTGGTCTCTTCGACGCATACTCATGCAGGTCCTGATGTCGTAGGTATCTGGGGCCCCGATCCTCTTACATCAGGAAGTGACTCTGCCTATTTGAATTTTCTTGTTAAGACTGCCGCAAGACAAATTGTTATTGCTGATAAAAATAGGGTAGCAGCTCAAATGCACGGTACAGAAGGGATTTATACTGCCAACTGGTTTTCCAATATTTGTAAGGAAGAAGTTGATCCCGGTGTTTCTGTAATACGCATTACGACTACCGCCGGGGCACCGCTGGCTTCACTCACCAACTTTGCATGTCACCCGACCTTTCTTGATACCCATTTCTCTGTGGTATCAGCAGATTATCCGGGGGCCTTCTACCGGCAAATGGATAGAAAACTTGGGGGCATCAATCTTTTCCTTCAGGGTGCAATAGGTGGTTGGGTCCAGCCTGCGGATGAGTTATTTTCGGGCAAAAGTTCTTCCGGAAATCAGCCTGAAGCATTTATGCTTGCTGATAGATATGGTAAGGATCTTGCTGATTCGGTTTTGCAATTATTAAAGAGTGCTGCAAAAATTGAAAACCCTGTTATTAATTACCGTAACATTGATTTCAAATTTCCTGTGGATAATCAGAACTGGAGACTTTTGTCACAGGCAGGCGTGATTAACCGAGAAGTGACGGATTCAGTTCAGACTACCATCTCCTGGTTTTCGGTGGGTAATGCACAATTTGTAACGCATCCTGGCGAAACTACTCCATGGCTGGGACTCAAAACAAAAAGCCTTATGAAATCAGGACCACGGTTTGTCCTGGGCTTATCACAGGATGCTTTGGGTTATATTATTAAGCCGGAATTTTTTTTCGATTCAACCAAGTTACATTCGGATTACCTGACCGGAATGTCACTGGGCCCTCAGACGACGCCAATACTTCTGAAAAAGATTGAATCAATAATTCCGTAACTTAATCCACTAAATTTCAATCTATATTATCAATGCATTCGGTTTATTTCAGTGATATTTTAGAGAATCGTGTTTTATTTACCGAACTGTGTCGTCATTAATGAGGCATCTTCTTTTTTTATTTTGTCTTCAGATTCCATCAATTGGAATTTCTCAAAACTGGACACTTCGTAAAGATCAGGACAGCATCCGGGTATACACAGCCCACACAGATGATTCAAAGTTCAAGCGCATCAGAACAGATTTCACGATTCGTGCGGAAAGAGAAAAATTATTTGATTTTCTTTTAAAGGTTGATAACTATACAACCTGGCAGTTCAATACAGTCCAGAGTCGCTTAATAGAAAAAATCTCATCCCGGGAAGTCATTTACTATAACGAAGTCTCTGCACCATGGCCTGTCTCAAAGCGAGACCTTGTCATTCACCTTAAAATAGAGGAAAATGAAAACAGCCCCGATTTTAAAATACTTACATGGAGCGAACCCAATATTTTGGATGTGAGAAATGGAATTGTGCGTGTTCCCTTTTCAAAAGGGGAGTGGAAGGTTACTGAAAATAAAAAAGGAGTATTGATTGTAAGATTTGAAATGCAAATAGATCCGGGAGGGGCAATTCCTGTCTGGCTTGTTAACCTCACTTCTTCAGTGGCACCTTACTACTCATTTAAAAATCTTAAGCAAATGCTGGAAGGTCCTGCTGCAAAGCGTTGAACTCAGGCTTTTTTCTGATTTTCACAATGATCCCAGATCAGGCTGCTTGCGCCAAGTATAGGTGCTGCCTGATTTTGAAGGCCTGAGGGCAGTACTTTAACCCTGCCACGAAAAAGAGGCATAAGGTTTTCTTCCATACTTTTTATCGTAGGGGCGAAGATCAGCTCGCCTGCCTGGGCAAGACCTCCGAAAAGAAAGATGGCCTCCGGGTCGGTATGTACCACTGTATCAGCAAGTTTCATTCCCAGAATTCTTCCTGTGTAATCAAAGCAGGATTTGGCTACGAGATCTCCTCGTAATGCAGCATCCGTAATCATTTTGGTGTTCAGATCATCAAAACTGATGCCCCTCAACTCACTATCTTCCAGATGATCTGCAAGCAACTTATAAACAGTCCTTCTTATTCCTGTGGCTGAAACATAGGTTTCCAGGCATCCCCGTTTTCCACAGTTACAGTATCTCCCGTTAGGGTTCACAGTTGTGTGACCTAATTCTCCTGCAATACCATTATGACCATTTAATAAGGATCCGTTGCAAACAAATCCGCTACCTAAACCGGTACCTAGCGTAATCATCACAAAGTCCTTCATTGCCTTCGCATTACCGTAAACCATTTCGCCCAGCGCTGCAGCATTGGCATCATTGGTCACAAGTGAAGATACGTTGAATTCCTTCTGAAACATTTCAGCGAGTGGAATGCTGTGTTTCCATTTCAGGTTGGTGCTGCGGTCAATTGTTCCGGTATAATAATTTCCGTTTGCTGCACCTACTCCGACGCCTGCAAGCACAGGCTCACCATCTATTTTTCCAAGCAATTCCCGGATGGCAGTTGCCATGCCGTTAAAATATTCACCGACAAGCTCATAGGAGGTAGTTTCTATACTCGTGTGTTGCAATAAATTTCCTTCACGGTCTACAACCCCAATCTTTGTATTGGTTCCACCGATGTCTATTCCTATTGCAACACTATTCATATTTTGCTGGTTAGAAATCAGATTGAAAGTATTCTGGATATGCGAAGCAACTCCTGGTCAATTTCATGACCCTGCCCCTTCATGACGTCATTAAATGAATTGTATACAATAACATTATTCCGAATGCCTACCATACAATCCTGCTGACCTGAAAGTAATCCCTCCACGGCAGCAATACCTAATTTGCTGGCCAGCACCCTGTCAAAATAGGTGGGGGGGCCTCCGCGCTGAAGATGGCCAAGTATGGTTACTTTAATATCGAAATAATCGTTCCGCTCTGCAACACGTTTTGCAAGTTCCATGGCATTCCCCAGTTTGCTGCCTTCTGCAACGACAATCAGAGTTGATTTTTTATTGGTCTTCCCACCTTCATCAAGCTTTTCAAAAAGGCTTTCCATGGTAGTGTTCTCCTCCGGAATTATGATGCCTACGGCACCACCTGCAACACCGGCATTCAGCGCGATATAGCCAGAATGTCTTCCCATCACTTCAACAAAAAATAACCTGTTGTGAGATAAGGCCGTATCCCTGATCCGGTCAATGGCCTCTACGGCTGTATTGGTGGCAGTGTCAAATCCGATGGTGTAATCCGTTCCTGGAATATCATTGTCAATAGTTCCGGGAATACAAATGCTCGGGATTTTGTACTCCTCATAAAATTTATGAAGTCCTGTGAATGTACCATCACCACCAATGGCCACCAGCGCATTAATTTCATGCTTGAGGATATTTTCATAAGCTCTGGCCCGTCCCTCCGGGGTTCTGAAGGTCTCGCTTCTTGCTGACTTTAAAATAGTTCCGCCTCTCTGTATGATGTTTCCCACCGAACGGGCACCAAGTTTGACAATGTCTCCATCAATCATCCCTTCGTATCCTCGGACAATTCCAAAAATTTCTTTTTCGTAATAAATAGCCGACCGTACAACTGCACGGATTGCTGCATTCATACCCGGCGCATCACCGCCGGAAGTGAATATGCCAAGCTTGGCAATGGACTGACTCATCAATGATCTGTTTAAGGCTAAAAAGCAGAAAAAAATGTATTTAAACCACTTAAAAGCGCCCAAAAATACTATTCAGGTCTGTAAGGAACAAACCTTTATTTCCTTCCATCCTGAGACCTTCAGACGCTTGTTTTCAATTCCTTCCAGTAGTTGATCAACCCGTTGGTAGATGAGTCGTGGGATTCGGTAGCTGCTTCAGTGGTTAATTCACCCAGGATTTTTTTTGCGAGGACTTTTCCAAGCTCAACTCCCCACTGATCAAAACTGTAAATATTCCAGAGCACACCCTGCACGAAAATCTTATGTTCATAAAATGCAATCAGTGAACCGAGCGAACGTGGTGTAAGTTGTTTGAAAAGTATAGATGTTGAAGGTCTGTTTCCTGAAAAAACCCTGAATGGAGTTTGAAGTTCAATCTGCTCGTCACTCATGCCGGAGCGTTTTAATTCGGCTTTTACTTCCTCCCGGGTTTTACCGTTTAATAAAGCCTCAGTCTGAGCAAAAAAGTTGGACAGAAGCAGGTTGTGATGCTCACCCAATGGATTGTGGCTGATCGCAGGTGCAATAAAATCACAGGGAATAATTCTTGTACCCTGATGAATAAGCTGATAAAATGCATGCTGTCCGTTGGTGCCAGGCTCTCCCCAGACTACCGGACCTGTCTGATATAATACATGCTGCCCGGCCCGGTCTACTGACTTACCATTGCTCTCCATATTTGCTTGCTGTAAATAGGCCGCAAACCGGTGGAGATATTGATCATATGGTAACACTGCCTCTGAAGAAGCTTCAAAGAAGTTCACATACCATAGCCCAATCAATGCTGCCCAAACAGGGATATTTTCCTCCGGAGGCGAGGTGCGGAAATGCTCATCCATGGCATGTGCACCTTCAAGCAGCTGAAGGAAATTTTCAAAACCTATGGTCAGGGAAATGGATAAACCAATGGCAGACCACAGCGAATATCGTCCCCCCACCCAGTCCCAGAATTCGAACATATTGGCCGAATCAATACCAAAACTTTGAACCGCTTCTGTATTGGTTGAAACTGCGACAAAGTGTTTGGAAATCAGGCCTTTATTTTCAGTCATTTGAAGAAACCATTTCCTTGCAGAGTGTGCATTTGCCATGGTTTCCTGAGTGGTGAAAGTTTTGGAGGCTATTATAAATAAAGTCTCTTCCGGATTAACCTGTCGTAATACTTCAGCAAGATGGGTGCCGTCCACATTACTCACAAAAAATGGCCGGATGTGGGAATGATAAGGGCGTAGTGCCTCGCATACCATCACGGGGCCAAGGTCAGAACCTCCTATGCCAATGTTAACAATAGTGGTAATCTTCTTTCCTGTATAACCTGTAATGGCTCCGGATCGGATTTGCTCAGAATACTCCCTCATCCGTCCCAGCACATTGTTGATTCCCGGCATTACATCTTCTCCATTTACCCGGATAGGTCTCTGACTTCTGTTCCGAAGTGCCGTATGTAATACAGCCCGGCCTTCTGTCGCATTAATAGCTTCACCGGAAAACATCTGTCCGATGGCTTCCTCAAGTTTCATCTCCCGTGCAAGAGAAAAAAGAAGGTCCATGGTTTCCGCGGTGATCAGATTCTTCGAATAGTCAAATAAAAAATCCTCAAATCTTTTACTCAACTTTTTAAACCGGTCCGGATCTTCATCAAACAGATCACGCATATGGGTAGCCTGCATCTCCATATGATGCATGGTCAGAAGTCTCCAGCTATTTGATTCGGCAGGATTGTTTTGAACGTTTAGCATTTGAATAAAATTTAGTCTGTGCCGGCTTTAAGCTGGCCCCTCAGCAATCTGTTATAGTCACTACAACTCATAAAACCATGTTTGTCACAATAAGGGCATGTTGTGTATGTCTCGGACAAATAATTCTTTTTTATAATAACAGTACGGCCACTGCATACCGGGCAGACAACTTTTCCGGAGGGACCACAGTCAATATCAAAATCTTTGGAAAGTATTTCTGTAACTGCACTCTTTTGCTGCTTCATTTCCGCAAGTAAACCCTCCTCAGCACGTTTAAGGTATGATACTGCATCAGAGGAATAAGGGCCGGATGTACCTTTGAGCTGTATGTACTTTGTAAGCCAGTCAACACTCTGGCGGTATTTCTTTAGATGAAATGAATTTTCTCCGAAAAAATAGGCAAGTTCAGAGGGTACTGTTTTGACAGTTTTAAGGACCTTTAAAAAAATGACCTCTGCCTCCTGATACTCACCAGCCTGCAGGGCATTAATGGCAGAGTCCAGAAGTGCCTTGGACTGCTGCTGTTGTCTGATTTGATTCAGTTGCTCAAGAAGTTGGATTTTCTCCTTCTCCTGATCCTGCGCAATGATATTGGATAATCCGGCTCCCAAAATCAGGATAGCCACAATAAATTTCAGCCTAACGGATGCCAAGCCATTCCATAGTTGAATGGCAGAAGATATTTTCCTTGTCCTCATCTGTCAGGTTCATTGG
>JBMTCO010000086.1:0-11229 GCA_049430945.1 Cyclobacteriaceae bacterium | reverse complement strand
CGGATATCTTGTGCACTTGCCCTGCCCTGCCTGTCCTTCATTGAATACCCTGCAAATTGAATCACCTGAAGCCGTGCTCTGAAGCCACTCTTCGGCGAGACCTTCCCGGTATAAGGACATCGCCAGAGGTAAAAATTCAAGGGGTGTTGCCTCTATATCCGGTTTGAGGCAGCATTTACCGCATCCTGTCAGACAATGCAGACCGGAAGCATTCTGAAAAGCGCGGATTTCTGAATCCAATTCGGCGTGTAATGACCTGACCTGATTAACAAGGTTTTGGATCCTGTCATCCGCAGGTCCGTCTGAAGGTTTCATAAAGTACAAAGGTAACCATTCTGAAGGCTATTGGACCATTAACCCCCGGATCATATTGTACAATCACTTTGTTTTGTTAAATAGAATATTAAAACCTGTTTGTCATGAAAAACAACCTTATCGTTCTGGTCATAATCACCCTGGTCACCACATCCACTGCCCAGAAAAAAGCTGTGTCACCGGATAAAAATATGATGGCATTTGATGAATATGTACAAACAGCAATGAAAGACTGGTCCGTTCCGGGAATGGGTGTGGTCGTAATAAAGAATAACAGCATTTTATTTTCCAAAGCCTTTGGAGTTAAAGAATATGGAAAGCAGGAATCCGTAAATAACCATACCCTTTTTTCAATTGGTTCAACTACCAAAGCCATGACTGCAGTATGCATGGGCATATTGGTCGATGAGGGTAAAGTGAAATGGGAAGATGAGGTGGTCAAACATTTGCCTGATCTGCAACTGTATGATTCATATATTACACGTAACCTCAGAATCAGAGACCTTTTCACTCATAACTCCGGAACAGGCAATACAGATTTTCTGTGGAGCAATATGACCATCACTCCTGAAGAAATAGTTAAGAAAATGGCACTTGTAAAGCCTGTCTATCCATTCAGAGGCGGGTTTATCTATCAGAATATTTTTTATCTGATTGCAGGCCATGTTATTGAAAGAGTAAGCGGAAAGCCATGGGAAGTTTTCATTCGTGAAAGAATTTTTATACCGCTGAAAATGGAACATACCGTACCGTTGCTTGCAATGGCCCCTTCAGAAAATATTGCGATACCACACTACAAGTTTGACGGGGTTATCACTCCGATAAAAAGGACAAGTGCAGATTCGGTAGGCCCCGCCGGCAGTGTCTATTCATGTATAGAAGATCTTGCAAAATGGGCGCAATGTATGGTTGATGGCAGTAAATATACCGGTGGAAGGCTCCTTCAACAGCAGACATGGCAGGAAATGTTCAGACCGCAGGTTATTGTGCCAGCCAATCAGTTCTATCCTACTGCTCAGATTCTTCAGCCATCGTGGACAACTTACGGGTTTGGATGGTTTCAGCATGATTACAAGGGCAGAAAGATTAATTACCATACCGGCAGCCTGCCCGGAGAAATTGCCATGCATGCTCAGCTTCCCTCAGAAAATCTCGCTTTTTATTTTGTTGGCAACATGGATCATGCCGAGCTCAGGCATGCTTTGGTTTATAAAAGTTTTGATCTGTTTGCGCTGGGCGGAGATCGTGACTGGAATAAAGAGTTTCTGAGTCTTTACGGCAAGTTAGAGTTTGCGCAAAAGCTTGCAATCGGTTCGCAGTTTGCAAATCAGGTCAAAGACACTAAACCCTCACAACCTCTTAAAAATTTTGCCGGAAAATACTTCAATACCCTGCATGGCACCCTTGAAATATCAGAATCTGAAGGTAAGCTTTCAGCCGATCTCAACAATACCATTCAGGGAGCTCTTGAGCACTTCCATTTTGACACATTCCGGATTCGTTACTCAGAAAGGTGGATGGGCGAAGGGCTGATTACTTTCCACAGAGATGCAACCGGTAAAATCACTCAGGCTGAATCCGGTGGTGAAAGGTTTACCCTCGTGGTTGAAGAAAAGAGATAAAACAATTGCCGATGCTGACTCTTGAAGAAATCCATATTTATCCTGTAAAGTCACTTCCGGGAGTCCGCTTGAGCAAAGCACAGGTAGCAGAAAAGGGACTTCTGTTTGACAGACGCATGATGCTGATTGATGAATCCGGCAGGTTTATGACCCAGCGTACTACCCCTGCCATGTGCATGTTTGATGTCAGTCTTGAAGAGGGGATTTTTTATGTCAGTGACCGTTCAGGAAAAAGAAATGGTGAAATTCAAATAGACCTGACCGGTAAAATTTCCGGGTCGGCAATTAAGGCAGAAATCTGGGATGATGAGGTTGAAGTGATTGAACCGGATATGAGCGCGAGTGCCTGGTTCAGTCAAGCACTTGGCATAAAGTGCAGACTTGTCGCTTTCCCGGAGAAAAATCCAAGGCGGATTGATCCTGACTATTCACCTGAAGAAAAGCAGGTAAGCCTTGCTGATGGTTATCCTATACTGATTATCAGCAGAGAGAGTCTTGATTTGCTTAATTCCAAGCTTGAGCAGCCGGTTGGGATGGAACGTTTCAGGCCAAATCTTGTATTCAGTGGCGGTAATTCGCACCAGGAGGATTTCCTTAAGCGATTCAGAATCGGAAATAATATCTTTGCGACGGTTAAGCCTTGCGCACGCTGTGTTCTTACCACCGTAAATCAGATGACAGGAGAATTGGGGATAGAACCTTTAAAGACTTTGAACACATACAGGAAACAAGGCTCGAAGGTGAATTTCGGGATGAATATTATACCGGTTGATTATGGACAAATACAAGAAGGAGATGAGATCGTTGTTGTTTAAAGTCGGCTTTGCCGTAATGGTTGTTTTATTTGTCCGGTGTACCGTCAACGACAAGCCACTGCCAATTTTCGGAGAACGGATTTTTGATGGACGTGATACCATCTATCATGCTGTCTCCTCATTCAGTTTGCTGGATCAGGACAGTACAGTAATCACAAGAGCGACTGTTGACGGAAATATATATGTCGCAGATTTCTTTTTCACCAGTTGCAGAACCATTTGTCCGAAAATGAAAGTGCAGATGAAGCGCGTGTATGACGCCATTGAGGAGATGGATGACGTGGTGATACTTTCCCACTCTATTGATCCGGAGTATGACAATGTTGCAAGGCTAAAAAAGTTTTCTTCACGAATCGGAGTTCGCACGGATAAATGGCATTTTCTTACGGGAAATAAAGATTCCATTTTAATGCTTGCGCAGACCGGTTACTTTGCTTCGGCTATGGAAGACAAAAATGAACCGGACGGCTATATTCACAGCGGAGCATTTTTACTGGTGGACAGAAAGGGAAGACTCAGAGGAAAGTATGATGGTACAGTTCCAGAAGAAACGGACAAACTGATTGGGGATATTAAAAAGCTGCGGGTACTTGGTGAATGAAACTTAAGACCTATATAGTCACTGTCTTTGCTGCTATCATAATTGCAGCTTGCGGAAATCATAATCCGAAGCTAGCCCAGTACATGGTACATGGAGAACGATTGTATCAACAACATTGCAGTAATTGTCATCAGCCTGATGGTAAAGGTTTTGGATTATTATATCCTCCCCTGGCGAATGCTGATTATTTAAAAAAAAAGAAGGATAGTATTATTTGTATCATTCGCAATGGCATGAGCGGACCTGTAACAGTGAATGGGCAAATCTATGATCAGGCCATGCCCGGGAATGAAAAGCTAACCGACCTTGAAATCGCAGAGATCTTAACCTACATCTATGTCACATGGGAAGGCGAGAATGAGGCAACGGATGTCAATATGGTGCGGGCCGGAGCAAGCAGGTGTGGTTTTTAAGAGGCTTAAATTCAACTGATTTCTAAAATTCTTTCTGATTTTCACTAAAGCAGATGTGGCCGACGCAGATTGTAAACATTGACAGTCGTCATAATTTATGTCTGAAGATTGAGTCCATTAATCAGTCGGATGTTAAGAAATTCGCACAATCAACTGTTTGTCCGGATTAAAGACTTAGTTTTACCGACCATGAAAAAAATAATCTCCCTGTTAATTGTATTAATCTCAATTGCCGGAATCAGTCAGGATCTGGCAAGCTCAATTGAAGTCAGGCCTGCCTTCGGAAAAAACATACTTCGTGAAAAGGTTATAAAAGCCACGAAATTTGAAGACCTCATTCCTTATTATCCGCATAGCTGGATTGAAGATTACATTGGAACCACCATAACAGTAAATCACAGCAAATCCTCTCGCTCCTCAGAAGGAATCAATAACAATCTGACCGGTAATCAAAAAAGCCTTCTTACCAATGCCCAGATTGGTGATGAGCTTACACTTTCAATCAAATACCAGAGCAAAAATTCAGTGACAGGGGATAGCGACAAACATGAAATTAAACTGGAGTTCACGATTGTGTCAGACCAGGACGCAAAGCCTGCGGCAGGAATAGAGAAACTCCGTGACTATTTCAAAGTGAATACTTTCAAGGAATTTGCTGATGGCACCGGAGATGCATTTGCAGGCGCCTCGGTAATATTTATTATCGATGTAAATGGAAATATTTCTGACGCAAATCTTGAGCAGTCCTCGGGCAACTTGGCTGCTGATCTTCGTCTCCTGAATGCTGTATGGAATATGCCTTTATGGAATCCCGCCAAAGACAAAAACGGAAAGAAATATTCCCGTGCATTTGTAATTGAGGTAGTCAGATCAGGCTGTTAACGTCAGCATTTCCCAATAGCCGACTACGGTCAAAAACAATCTATAAAACCATATCCCAAAAATTGTATTTTTAGGGAAATTTTATCCTTTGTCTCCGCACATTCTATCCGGCATTTGTATTCTGCTGCTGCTTTCGTACGTTTTCGACCTTACGGCCCAGAAGACAAGAATCCCCTCCGTATTATTATTGCTGATCGTCGGCTGGGCCATCAAGCAACTGCTGATATTCCTTGACCTTGGGTTCCCGGATCTTGAACCAATACTACCACTTTTGGGAACGGCGGGGCTTGTTCTTATTGTCCTTGAGGGATCCCTGGAACTTAAGTGGAACAAGGAAAACAGGCCGGTATTTATTGAAGCACTTATCAGCGCCATTTTACAATTATTACTGGTTACCTCCGGACTTGCATTTTTCTTCACCTGGTATTTTGGAATCGGTTTTCATCAGGCACTTATCAACGTATTGCCTCTGACTGTAATCAGCAGCGCGATTGTCATTCCAAGCTCCAGAGACCTACCCGGAAAAAGGCCGGCCTTTCTGACCATTGAAAGCACCATTTCTGATGTAGCGGGGATATTGCTGTTTAACATACTTGCGGAAAATGATTCTTTTAAAATGGGTCTCGTGTTTTCCACATTCCGTGATCTTGCCGTAACAGTTCTGATTTCGCTTGCAGCAGTATGGATCCTGGTAATATTAATGGACCGGATTCGTCATCATGTAAAATTTCTGCCGATTATCCTGACCTTGATGCTGTTTTATACTGTTACAAAAGAATGGCATTTACCCTCACTTACACTTGTGCTTTTGTTTGGACTGCTGCTTTCAAACATACACATCCTTTCACCACTTCAAAAGTACCTGAGCTTCAGTAATGAAGTGGTCTCAGCAGAAGTTCCGGGATTTAAACGGATAACCGGAGAACTAACTTTTCTGGTCAGGTCTTTGTTCTTTTTATCATTTGGATCCAGTATTAATATCAACGAGTTTTTAAATGAGTCAAATCTGGTTCTGGCGGCCATCATTATTATCAGCGGAACTATCATTCGCGCCGGAGTTCTGTGGCTATTTCCCGGTTCTTATCTTCGGCTGTGGCCTTTTGCACCTAAGGGATTGATCACCATTCTGCTTTTCATGTCAATTCCGGATGAATTAAAAATAGGAGCCATTTCAAAACCTCTTGTTGTACTGGTGGTGATCGGCAGCATATTGATGATGTTTTTCAGGAGTGATGGGAAAATGCCTAGACCGGAGGAAGAGGGAGTTGCATCCAGGGAAGAAGAAGGCATGGCAACCGACACACATACAGGCTAAAATTTGCCAATCATTCTTCAGTCTGTCTGAGTAAAATAATGCTGGCAAAATGAGTTGGAAAACCCTTAAAACAAAATTAGTTGTTGGCAAAATAAGCAGCAGATCATTTTTTAGTCAGAGTTAAACCTTGTAATAGAATAATTTTTTCAAAATCTAATTCCTCCGATAAAACCCATCCATCGCCAACACATGGGGAAAACTTAGACCTGAAAGGAACACAAAGAAAATACCTGCAGGTCCGAATCCCGGACTTTCGACGGACCAGGAGCTTAAGAACCAGTACAAAACTCCGAGCATCAGCCAGGCTCCGATGTTAAATGGAAGCGCATAACGGAATAATTCATAATCAGTTTTCCTGAATCTTGTACGCAGATGACGCCAGCCTCTGAGACTGTGCTGAAATATAAAATAGACGCCGAAAGCCATCAGCAAGGGTAACTGAATGGATAACGCAAGCGTAAGGTAACCGATAAGCAATTTCCTGCTCCGAAGAAAAAAGGCATTCAGGAACAAACCGGCGAGTACAAAAAATGAAACCGGAGCCACAGCAGCAGGAATGGCTGAGACTGTAAGTTCTCCAAGAATTTCATTTAACTCAGGAATGTGAGACAGTAAAATCACCATTAGGCTGCCGGCTCCCTGAACCATCATATTCAACTTACCGGTCGTCCCGGAGGTTTCAATTCCGGATTCAACCAGATCAGCCTGACCAAAGTGCCAGGCGGAGTAAAGCAAAAAAACTAACAGCGCAGAAGGTGCATGAAGCCACCACCAGCAGATCATTACTGAACCCTGCAGCAGATAAATAAAAATAAAGCGTAAATCAATTTTACGGGTGCTGCCATCACTTTGAAGCATATCATCCACAGCACCATGTGGGATGCCGATCAAAACCAGTCCTGCCACCAATACGGGCCATACCATTATATCACGAACCACAGGAAACATGACCCCTGTGCCTGCTGCGACCAGAGTCCCGGCAAGTACCAGCCATTCAGTCCGGTATTTTGAAAATGAATGCCATTCTTTTAAAAAAAGAGCTCTAAGGAAAATAATTACCGGGAGCTTGCTGAAAATAGTAATCTCTTCACGAATGGTTGTCTGTTCGTATAAAAAAGTCAGCACCCGCTTGGAAGGGACACCTGAAAGCAAGCGGTTAAATATCCCCTGTCCTTCTGCGGGCCATTTCAGAAGTATTATTAACAACAACTGATCATAAAAACTAAACCGGCCGGAATTGACCGGTTTCATACCTCCTGAAGTCGTACTCAGGTTTTCACAAATCTGACGCGCATGGTCAAACATGTTTTTAAATGCGTAACCTGTGCTGGGTTTCACCTTTCCTGCGCGGGTACCAAGCGGAATAATTCCGGGTGAAAATGTTAATTTCCTTTCGGAATAAACCATCGGGATGCAGCCGTATTCCTCTTCAATAATTTCATATTCCCCGTACTGCATACGAATATAGTCTTGCAGTTGAGGAGCTGTTTTTTTAGGATCAATCTTTTGTTCTCCAAAACGGGTGAGTTCAACCAGTAACTGATCCGGTGCAAAGGGAAGCCGGTAAATAAACTGAGTAAAACCATCCTGCTCAAAATCAAAATCCATCAGCGTTGCGTAACCGGAGTCCGGTGCGGCGTGACGCACCTTTACTTTATAACCAAGGAAAGTCTGATAGATGGCGACCTCCGGAAATTCAACCTCCGGAGTTGGCGGCGTTCGAGAATCAAAGCAGAGGCTTGTGGAAATGTCTTTTTCGGAAAGGCTAATTATTGCCTGACCATCCTCCGAATTAATTTGGTTGATCTGTTCATGGTACCAGTCACATGAATATGTTGTAAGGATAAATTGTGTGTACCGGTAAAGATCTATTCCACGGATATGATGATATTGAAGTGGAGAGATGGACGACACCTTTCCGTTGAAGGCAACCTTTTCCCAGGAGTGACTGATAACAGGCGAAAATCTTTGTACAATTTCTGAGTCCGGTTCAGCCCAGAAACAAAAGGTGCGATCATTGGTATTTTTCTCTGTCGGCTCTACGATTGCAATACGTTTTCCTTTAAGTATGCCTGTATGATGAAGTTCTGTAAGCAGTATGCAAGCCGAAGCACCGAAGCCTGCAAAGACTGCATCATAACGAGAATTGGATGTTGGTTCTGTCACTAATCATCAATTTAGTTGACCCCGGTCATTAAACCGGCACAGGCGAATTGTATTGGCAAGGTTTAGGGGATGAAATGCGGGTAATTGAGGGTGAATTCAGAGTGCTTAACCTCAGGAAATAAAGGCTGAAAACACCGCGAATTATACAATAGTCAACAAAAAACCATGCTGAATAAAACCTGATTATCTTTGCCGAACTTTTTGTGACCGTACATCGTTTTGACAAAAGCCGGGGCCGACCGGTATTGACAGGTTGTATGGGGTTGCAGACCAGCATGCAGGCGCGTGAAGCCAGCGCCTTGAACAAGGGTTTCGAAACAATAAGTGGCGAGAATACCTACGCCATGGCTGCTTAATCTGACCCAAGGTTAGATTTGCTTATCTGAGGATAAGATCTTCAGAGGCCATCGTCAGCCGGTTCCTCCGTTTTGCCGGAGCCGGGGCCTGGCGTCGAAAAGCAAGACTGGGCTGTCCCGTTCCGCGCGGGGCCGTCGAGATACAGCGGATAAGGAAGTGATCAGGCCTCCGCTCGCCTTGCACCTCCCGAAAATCAAGAACGGATAAGCATGTAGAACCTGCAGGTTCATCTTCTCTGGACGAGAGTTCGATTCTCTCCGGCTCCACAGAACACTCCGGAAAATTGTCCGGAAAATTTCATCCCATTGACCGAACAATGTCAATGGGATTTTTTTTAAGTGTCCATTAAGTGCTGAGCTGTTTAAAATCCAAACTTATCAGGAACAGAAAAGGTCTTTGGTTCTTACTCTACAGGAACCTCACTTAAAATTCCTTTGTAGATACCGGGATCAGATCCTTTTATCAACTCAGCACCGCAGGCTTTGGCATAAAATTCAGCAGGACCTACCCCACCGATAATTGCATAGGCATATCCCTGCGATCGCATACCCTGAAGAGACTCAAACAGTAAGGCCTTACCAATGCCCATTCCACGATAATGTTCCTCCACACCGGTGGGACCGAAAAAATTTCTGTAGCAGGAATCATAACATGCAAAGCCAATAATCTTTTGTCGGTGAACAGCAATGAAACAGCTTATGGGCTGATAACTGAAACTCACATCCGCCTCCGAAGCCCAGCCTGTTCCAAAATGTCCGGTGATCCAATCCAGGGTTATGGATTTTTCAGCAGCCAGAGGACGACGAATTACGATTTCCCCGGCTTCAAGCTGCCGCATCAATTCCGAATGATCCGGCAGTTGATATAACCTGACCAACATGTCCTGCATAATTCTAATCAGTTTTAATTTGAATATTTTCCGGTGGACCGGCAGTTCCGTTCAAAATTTTCTTTCTGGTAAACAAAAGATAAAGTAATGTTCCTGCAACCGAGACTACCAACGCAGACCACGCCGGTAAATGGCGGGTTTCAATTCCGGGAATACCCGACTCAGGAATTGATAAAGCAGCGATCACAATCAATGACCATATGAATGCGGCTATTGCCTGTTTATCATTCCCCTCACGGACACAGGCAAACATTATTCCTGCATAACCAATAAAAGAGGCAAGAGCAGAAACCGCGGTGATGACTTCAATTCTTTTAAAGGTCAAAACGGACAAACAACTCAGTGCACAAACAGTAAGGGTAGCCGACTGAGGTGTCTTGGTTTTAGGATTCACCCTGCTGAGCCATTGAGAACCCGGTAACATTCCATCGCGTGACATGGAGAATAACAATCTGCTGGCAGTTGCCATAGAAGCCACAGCACAGGCAACAATAGAGATGACCACAAAAATCATAGAAGCAGTCGCCCAGGTTTTCCCCATGGACTGTTCAAGGATAAACATAAGAGGATTGGGGTTTCTCTGGGCAGCCTCAATATCTCCGGTGATAAGTAATATCAGACCAATTATAATAAAGCCTGCCACCGCAGCACCTGCAAGGGATTGAATCACAGCTTTAGGGACAGTTTTCTCAGGTGACTTGGTTTCTTCCGCCAGATCAGCAGCAGCTTCAAAGCCTGTTAAACACCATGCCCCAAGCAAAAGAGAAAGTGCCATAGCAGAAAATCCCGGTGTCTGCGCTGAGGGGTAATGAATGCCCGCAGCAATATTCCGGAATTCAATTACTCCGCTATCCACAATTGACCATACCAACACCAGAATAATGGTTGCCACGCCAAGCAACTCTGCATATACACCCCAGTCGTTCACTTTTGATGCGGCACGGATACCCCACAGATGAATAAGCGTAACCGCTGAGATAATCAGAATGGTTACAATGATAATGCCATCTGCAGTAAGGTTCCAATTCATTAAACCGGATAGAGTTACTGCAGCTGTCTGTGCAATTCCGGGAAACCCTGTCAGAAACTGAATCAATAACATCCAACCGATGAAGAATCCGAAATGCGGATTTACAAGGCGCGTCGTCCATTGATATCCATATCCTGCAATGGGAAAGCGGATGGCCAGCCTGGCCATTACTCCGGCGATAAGAAATTGTCCAATGGCAACAAGAACCCAGGACCATATGATCCAACCTCCCACTTCCAGAAATCCGAAATTAAAATTGGCAAAGATGCCGGTGAGTACGGAGATCAGGGAAAAACTAATGGCAAAACTGGAGAACCCGCCCATCGTCCGGTTCAACTCCTGGCGATAACCAAAGTTTTGCTCCGCCATTTTTTAATTTAAAACTTTAAATCTGCGACAGCCGCCTCTGCCCAGTCGCGGGTGATGTCGGAGTCATTGATTACCGTATACCATAATTTAGGGCGCTGACCTACAAAGTTTCTGACATTCAGCAATGAAGCAATCAGATCGTCCCGACGGATGTCCATAATTTTTGGGTTATAGGGTAACGCAACATCATTCATCACTTTACTGATAAATTCAAATCGATTGCCCTGGAGCCGGCTCATGAGATAAATTCCTAATCCAACAATGTAGCCATGCACAAACGGACGCTTAAGTCGTTCTTCAAGCTCATAAAACAAATAATGTTCAGAGCCCTCCTCTACACGAAAATGACCAGCAGGAAGACAGATGGTGTTCAGTTTGATGTAACCTTCAACAATAGCCATCAGTCCCTTGTCATTATTCGATTTGATATCAGGCAGAAGACCGTATAACATTTC
>JBMTCO010000085.1:0-11440 GCA_049430945.1 Cyclobacteriaceae bacterium | reverse complement strand
GAGTACAGGGTTGAGGATTTAATTCAATAGTATAAACGGCTAATGCCGTACGCAGCCGGTTCCGGACTTAAGTCCGGAACAGCGGTACATCGGTGACAATGTGTTTAAAGCTCATCAGGACTTAAGTCCGGATGCGAGATCTCCGAATTTTGGTTCGGCTTTTTCTTTCATTTTTTATTACTTTCCCTAAAATTTTTCCATTATGAAACAATCTCCTACCTCTCGTCGTGATTTTGTTAAACAGTCTGCACTTGCGGCCGGTTCATTATTAACTATTCCCGCAATGGCTGAGCAATCACTCTTTAATAATTCCTGGGATGATACGATTAAAGTGGCCCTCGTAGGTTGCGGAGGTCGTGGAACGGGTGCAGCTATGCAGGCACTTCTCACTAAACAAAATGTGAAACTGGTTGCCATAGCAGATGCCTTTAAGGATCGGCTTGATGAATGTTATAATAACCTGATGCAGGATGATTTGTCGGACTGGAGCGGGGCAGCGGGTAACATTAAAAACCGTATTGCCGTAACAGATGCCACAAAGTTTACAGGGTTTGACGCGTATAAGAAAGCCATTCCGCTCGCCGATGTGGTGATCCTTACAACACCTCCCGGCTTCCGTCCAATACATTTTGAAGAAGCAGTAAATCAGGGTAAGCATGTGTTTATGGAAAAACCTGTTGCCACCGATCCGGCAGGAGTGAAGCGCGTACTGGATGCTGCCGAACAGGCAAAAAAGAAAAAACTTAATGTGGTTGTTGGTTTACAGCGTCACTATCAGAATTCTTACCGTGAATTATATAAGCGTTATAAAGACGGTGCGCTGGGAGAATTTGTCTCCGCACAGGCCTGGTGGAACAACGACGGCGTCTGGGTAAACCCACGAAAGCCCGGGCAGACTGAAATGGAGTACCAGATGCGTAACTGGTATTACTTTAACTGGCTGTGTGGGGATCATATCACCGAGCAGCATATCCATAACATTGATGTAATTAACTGGTTTAAGGGTGAATATCCTGTCAGCGCACAGGGTATGGGAGGCCGCGAGGTAAGAAAAGGAAAAGACTTTGGTGAAATATTTGATCACCATTATGTCGAGTTTCAATATGCCGACGGAAGCATTCTGAACAGTCAGTGTCGTCATATTAAGGGGACGATGAGCAGAGTGGATGAGTTGCTGGTGGGTACAAAAGGTTCTATCCGGTTTGGTGAAGGAAAAATTTCTGACCGGAAGGGAGCGGTAGTTTATCAGTTTGACCGCAAGACGGAAAATAATCCGTATCAGACAGAGCATGATGAATTATTTGAAGCTATTGCAAAAGGTCAGTATAAGTTTGCGGATGCAGAGAACGGTGCCAAAAGCACAATGACTTCTATCCTCGGTCGGATGGCTACTTATTCAGGGCAAAATATTGAATGGGACAAAGCCATCAACAGTGGTATCAGCATCATGCCGAAAACTTTTGACTGGAATGCAGCTCCATCCATCCTTCCGGATGCGGACGGAAATTATCCGGTGGCTGTTCCGGGAGTGACAAAATATTTCTCCTGAGAAGGATGCGACTTATATCAATTATTTCGCTTGCTACAATCTTTACAATGCAGGCATGTGCACCTGAAAAGAAAATCAGGCCCATCGGATCGATTGAAGTTTTTGATCCTGCTTTGGAAGTTCTGATTGACACTAAGGCAGTTCCTGAAATTCTGGGAGAGGGATATGAATGGAGCGAAGGGCCGGTATGGGTTGAAAAGCACCGGATGTTATTATTCTCTGATATCCCCAACAACGCCATCATGAAATGGACAGAGGAAAAAGGTGTTGAGCCTTTTCTCAGTCCCGCAGGATATACCGGTGCGCAACCATTCAAAGGAAGTGAGGGCGGATCCAATGGATTGCTGATCAGTCCGGAGGGACAGTTGGTTCTTTGCCAGCATGGAGACAGAAGGCTTGCAGTGATGGAGGCTCAGTTGGACGCGCCTTCACCTGCCTTTAAAACAATTGCAGACCGCTACGACGGGAAAAGATTCAATAGTCCCAACGATGCTGTTTATGATAAGTCAGGAAATCTTTACCTGACTGATCCTCCATACGGCTTACCGGGTTATATGGATGATCCTGAAAAGGAGTTGCCATTTCAGGGTGTGTATAAAGTAAAACCTGATGGTTCGGTAATTCTTTTAGTGGACAGCCTCACACGACCCAATGGTATCGGATTCAGTCCGGATGAAAAGACTTTATATGTAGCGAATTCCGACGGCCCAAAAGCAAAGTGGTATGCTTTTGACCTAAACGGCGATTCATTGATTAACGCCAGAATATTTTATAGTACAGATTATCCCGAAGGGGAGAAAGGTGCGCCGGACGGACTGAAGGTTTCCAAAACAGGACACATTTTCGCCACCGGTCCGGGGGGAGTATGGATTTTTGATCCCTCGGGTAAGGCACTTGGAAGGATCAGGCTTCCGGAGGCAACGGCAAACTGTGCATTTTCGGCTGATGAAGCATACCTGTTTATGACTTCGGATATGTTTTTGGTGCGTCTTAAACTGAAGAAAGGCTGATCAGATAATCTCAAAAGCACTTTTATAAAACTCCCGTTCCTGAAGTCCGGTGATGAGTTTTTCATAGAACGGGTGTGCAGCAAGGGTCGCACTGTCGCCGATCATAATAAGTTTTTTTCTGGCGCGCGTCATCGCCACATTGGTTCTGCGAATGTCAGACAGAAATCCGACTTCTGCGTTGTCATTGCTTCTGACAAAACAGATCACGATCACATCCCGTTCCTGACCCTGAAATGCATCTACTGTATTAATGGTAATGAGTTTGTGCAGTGGTTCCATCACCACCGAGGCTTCGGCAAGTTTTCTCAAACGATCTACCTGGGCTGAATAGGGAGTAATCAGTCCCATGGTAAGTCCCTCTTCAATCCAGAAGTCCGCACCGATTTCTTCAATAAGTTGCTCGGTTACTTTTATGACAAGTGAGGCCTCCTCTTCGTTATATCTGCTTAGTGTTTCGGGATCCTGTGATTCAGTAAACCCGCAACCGGCAGTATCAAGAAATTCAACAGGTGACTGATTAGGTCTCAGCAATGCCTGAGAAACGGACTGATCTGCAATCAGTTCATTTTTATAAAACCACCTGGAGGAAAAATCCATGATCTCCCTGTTCATGCGGTATTGCACGGTGAGCATTACAGATTGATCCGGAAATTTTGTAATGGACCGCTCAAACAATGTATTCGATAATCCCTGTAAGGCTGCCTCTCTTGATTTTACAGTAGGCGGAAGCTGGCAATGGTCACCGGCGAGTATGACCCGTTCTGCTTTCAGCACCGGAATCCAGCATGCCGGTTCCAGAGATTGCGCGGCTTCATCAATAAATACCGTCCGGAATCTTTTACCTTTTAACAAGGCATGTGAAGCACCGGTAAGTGTGCAGCAGATTGCATCTGCCTGCTGAAGAAGATCATTCACGATATAAAACTCCAGCAGATCCGCATCTGCTTTAAGCGATTTGGATTCCTGCACCAGCATGCGCCTTTCTTCTCTTTCAGAGAATCCAAAATGTCGTTTGTACTTATAGGCCTGAGTTCTCAGCTCTTCCATTTTCTTTCTCATCCTGCGCAGCTCCGGATATTGCTGATGTGCTGCGATGCGTGCATCCAGTGTTTTACTTAGTGTTTGCTCGGTAACCCGGGCAGGGTGCCCAATCCTGAGAACATGTACTCCACGATCAGATAATTTTTCTGCAATCAAATCAATGGCGGCATTACTTGGTGCACATACGAGTACCTGTTTTTCTTTCTTTAGTGTCTGACAAATGGACTCTACCAGGGTAGTGGTCTTTCCCGTTCCGGGCGGCCCGTGGATGAGGCCAACTACCTGTGCAGTTTCAATCAATTTCAATGCACTTCTTTGAGCATCATTCAGTACAGACTTTAAGGGAATAAAAGAACCTTCCGGCCGTTCATGCAACCAGTCCTTTTCAGGTATCAGATGCGCGTTTCCACTCTTAATGCTTTCTGATCCAATGAGTATATCTCTTAATACAGCAAGCCGCTTATCCTCCGCCTTCGCAACAGTTTTCAGTGCGAATTCCATTTCCCGGTAGGTCATTTCGTCAAACATGACATCAATGCCCAGGAGACTGCCATCAATCCAATCCGGAAGTTCCTCCTGATTCACTGTAATGGTGATCAGATTGTCCCGGACATAGTTGACTACGCCGGTCATGTGATCGCGTTCAGGTTTTCCGGTGCCATTGGAAAAGACATTGACTGTTTTTCCGCTCTGGAAGATATGCGGCTGGTCAAGCTGACTTGTGCGCTCAAGTTCAATGATGTTGCGTTCCCCTGTTCCGATGTAGTTGCGCCGCAGCCGGACCGGGTACCAGGTAGTTCCTTCCTTTACCCGGCGGTTGAGAGGCCGGTTGGTGACCTTTTCACGATATTGTTCCTGATCTGCCCGTTTTTCCATAACGAGCCAATCCAGCATTCGGGCGATATGGTGGTGGGCAGTTGAAATAGTTTGTTTTTTCAGTGGCGCAAATGTACGCAAACAGCTACAGCAGAGGCCCTTTCGGACGGGTGTTGTCCATGTCAATGATTAAGGTTATTTTAATCATCTAATTCTTACTGAATTTCGTACTGATGAGTTTTTCAAACACACTGCAATCTGCCAGGGAAGGATTTTCCAGGGTATTCTGGGTTGCCAACATACTTGAATTATTTGAGCGCCTTGCTTTTTATGGTTCCAAAGCTGTGCTGGCTGTTTATCTGGCCGAGCGCGTCGGACTAACAGAGGAGGCCGGAACGTTGACAGGTATGTTCAGCGGGTTAATTTATCTGTTGCCGGTTCTGGCAGGCGTTATTGTAGATCGCTACGGATTCCGGAAGGCACTGATGGTTTGTTTCGGATTGTTTGCGATTGGTTATTTCCTGATCGGACTTGCAGGAATTGCCTGGGGACAGGAGATCACCGATGCCATTGGCCGGAAGACTTACATGATTATTGTCCTCGTTCTTACGGCTGTAGGAGGTTCTTTGATCAAGCCGTGCATTGTGGGTACGGTAGCGGTAACTTCCAAGGAGGATGTGCGGCCTCTTGGTTTTTCAATCTATTATACCCTTGTCAATATTGGAGGGGCTATTGGCCCGATCCTCGCACTTCAGGTTCGGAAGGGCATGGGAATAGAATATGTTCTGATGATGTCTTCAATAACCTCAGCTTTACTGATGGTAGGTACTTATATCTTTTTCACAGAGCCCGGTCAGGGAAAAAAAGAAGACGGTAGAACTTTCGCTCAGGTTTTCTCCGACATGTTGCTGGTATTCAGCAACTTTCGCTTCATGCTGTTTCTGTTGATCTTTTCAGGCTTCTGGACAATGTTTTGGCAGATCTTCTATTCCTTCCCCTTCTATGTGAAAGATGTGCTGATGTTTGAGGATTTTGAGTTGCTTGAAACGGTTGATGCCATTGCCATCATATTTCTTACCGTACCTATGGCTGCGCTGGTAAAAAACTGGAAACCATTTTCTGCCATGACCACCGGGTTTGTGATTTCGGGACTTTCCTGGATCATCATTGCACTGACCGGATCAGTGACCGGTGCCATTATCGGAGTTGCCGTGTATGCAGTGGGTGAGGCGATGCAGTCGCCCAGGTTTTATGATTATGTCAGCTCGCTGGCACCACGAGAGCAGGTAGGCACCTATATGGGATTTGCCTTTCTGCCTGTTGCCATTGGTTCATTTGCCGCAGGACCAATCGCAGACTGGCTGCGTAGTAGTTATATGGGCACGAATCCTTCCATGATGTGGTACATTGTTTCCGGTATTGGTCTTGGCTCGGCGTTTCTTATGATTTTGTATAATTCGTTTCTGGTTAAAAAATAAACCCCGCTTATGGAAAATTTCAAGCCATACATTTCAGCTGAGCAGAATGTTGCCGAATTCACAGTTAAGTCTGTGATTCTTGGTTCTCTGTTCGGCATTCTTTTCGGCTGCTCAACAGTGTACCTGGCGTTAAAGGCGGGTCTGACTGTTTCAGCTTCTATCCCTATTGCTGTCATCGCCATTACCCTTGGAAGAAAGTTTCTGGGTACAACCATTCTGGAAAATAACATTATCCAGACCACGGGTTCAGCCGGAGAGTCCATTGCTGCCGGAGTTGCTTTCACACTTCCCGGATTTTTGTTTTTGAGTAACGGCGAAAGTGGTGTCAGTGTCGGTGCGGAATACTTTAACTATCTCACCATCCTGACACTTGCATCCTTCGGAGGTATTCTTGGTACGCTCATGATGATTCCGTTGCGCCGGTCTCTGATTGTTAAAGAACATGGCACCCTTCCGTACCCTGAAGGCACGGCCTGCGGATCTGTATTACAGGCAGGTGAAAAGGGAGGAGTATTTGCAAAGACTGCTTTTCTTGGAATGGGCTTTGCCCTTGCATATGCTGCACTCCAAAAAGTTTTTCATTTCATCGCTGAAACACCTGCTTATGTAACGGATAAGCTGAATAAGTTCTGGCCATCGGCTACCATCAACGGAGAGATTACCCCTGAGTACATGGGTGTCGGTTATATCATTGGCCCGCGTATTGCCGGAATTCTGGTTGCGGGTTCTGTATTGGCATGGTGGGCCATTATCCCGCTTCTGGCAACACTGGTTGATCCGGTTGCTATTGCCACCCAGCTGACCAAGCTTGGATACTTACAGGGTCTTGATGTGGCCGGCGGGCGTGGTGGATGGGATCCTGTTACCAGAAATTTTACCAATCCCGCTTCTGCAATTTATTTCGCATACATCAGACAAATCGGTGCCGGTGCAGTTGCTGCAGGCGGCTTTATTACACTTATTAAAACGCTGCCCACTATTGTGCGCTCTTTTAAAGAGAGTGTGAGCTCGCTTAAAGAAAAGGGTAGTGATACAGTATTGCGTACTGAGCGTGACCTTTCCTTCAAGGTGGTTATCATAGGAAGCGTTGTACTGATCGCTGTGCTTACACTGATGCCAAGAATTCCGGGTGAAGGATTGTTTCAGTCTTTGCTGATAGGAGTACTGGTCATCATTTTCGGATTTTTCTTTGTCACTGTTGCCAGTCGTATCGTGGGTCTGGTCGGTTCAAGTAATAGTCCGATTTCCGGAATGACCATTGCTACGCTGATGGGCACTTGTCTGATTTTTACGGCAGTAGGCTGGACGGGAAAATTTTATGAGCCTCTTGCATTGGTGGTGGGCGGTATGATCTGCATAGCGGCTGCAAATGCAGGAGCTACTTCTCAGGATCTAAAGACCGGTTATATTGTTGGTGCCACACCCCGGTATCAGCAGATTTCCCTTTTTATAGGTGCATTGGTTTCATCCCTGGCCATCGGAATGGTGGTTCAGGCATTGGATATTCCTACTGCTGACATGAAAGCACAGGGAATAGAACATGCTATTGGCAGCGAACGATTCCCTGCTCCGCAGGCAACTCTGATGGCAACATTGCTGAAAGGTATTTTATCGTTCAACCTGGACTGGCAATATGTAATGGTTGGAGTGTTTATCGCCATCATGATTGAGTTGTGTAATATCAAGGCACTGGCTTTTGCAATCGGATTGTACCTTCCGCTGGCTACCACACTGCCAATATTTATCGGAGGCGCCATCAAGGGATTGATTGACTGGAAAGCTGAAAAGGCTGGTCAGAAAAAAGAAGAGGATGATCTTGGCAAAGGCAGTTTGTTTGCCACCGGGCTTATTGCAGGGGGCGCCATTGCAGGTGTGATTGTTGCATTGCTCTCCATCAATGACAATATCTTCAATGCGCTAAAAACTGTTAATCTGGAAGGGGCATTATCAGGTGCCCTTGGTCATGGTGGTTATCAGTTGCTTGGGGCGGGTTGCTTTGCGCTGATGGGTTATATCCTTTATCGCATTGCCAGTTCCAAAGCAGAGGATTAATAATCAGAAATCATTCATTACCTCATCTACTTTCCTGCCCTTGTCTTCAGCCATTAATCTGAAGACAGGGTAGGATTTATAGGTTAATTTAAGATCATTTTTTCCTGTAGGTTCAAAGGTCAATGCTGCACTTTTTGATCGCCAGCTGTAAATATTTGTACGGACACTGAAAGAAGGTTTCCCAAGCGCTTTTGAAAGGCCCTTCATCAAATCCGGATTTTTTTCTGTAATCACAACAATTTCATATACGAGACTCTTATAGGTTTTGACTCTTACGTTTTCAATTTTGACGCTTCCTATGCTTTTGTATTCTTCTCCGGTAACCTGGTAGAGTTTAGACTGAAAGCCACCCTTTTCAATGAAATCCTCTTTAAACTCTGCACCTTTTACGGAGTCTACCGGAAAGTTAAGCCGTATTGATTTGAATCCGTTTCGTTTTTCAAGTTCCTCGCTGTCAGGTTCCTGAGGCTGACAAATGGCAGACAGGCAGCTGAGTGTCAGAATGCAGAGTAACATGTTTTGCATGGACGAGTGTTTATTTTTTAGTGAGAGTAAAAATGTGGCTCGTGTACCATTTTTCAAAAATTTTTCGGGCATAACATTTAAAGTTCCGATTGCTTATTTTTGAAGATGACCTTAAAACCCGCATTTGACGATATTTATATGGAGCTGGCTGTGAATCTGGCCCGCCGCAGCCATTGTATCAAACGCCATGTGGGGGCGGTATTGACCCGTGACACCAGAATTATTTCTATCGGATATAATGGCCCTCCTTCCGGAACACATAACTGTGATGAGGAATGGCCTGAAAAAGGTTGTCCGCAGGATTCCAAGGGTGGATGCTCACTGGCCATTCATGCTGAGCAGAATGCCATATTGTATGCAGTTAAAAACAATATGTCTGTAGAGGGTGCAAATCTCTACCTGACATTGTCGCCATGCCTGGCCTGTGCCCGAATTATTTTTTCAATGGGCATCAAGCGCGTATTGTATCTGAACTCTTATGCAAAGCACAAGGGCTTACCCAATGACGAGGGTGTTGATTTTCTCATAAAGTTTGGGGTTACCTGCGAACAGTATTCAGGCTCGCTAGCTAATGTTACCCAAATGATCTGATTCCTATCCGATTTCAGTCAGAAACTGAAATCAGGCCTTGAGTACTTTCGCCAGATCGTTTACCATTTTGGCGGTGACACCTTTTGTTTTTGCGATTTTTTCACGTTCAAGTACCGCAACTGCCCGATCCAGCATTTGATAAAGTCCTACCGGATTTCCGTCGGCACGGTAACTTCCCAGGCACCATTGAAGGTCGGCCTGAAGGGCATGCTCGATTTCCAGATCACGAAGTTTTGCCAAGGCCTTTTCACATGCAGATTCAATCGAAAGACCTGTTTTTTTGCTTTCCGGTTTTGATTTAGGGGCTAACGCCTTTTTTTGCACTGAATTAGTTGAACCGGTTGAGTTTTTGGTGTTTGTGGATGTTTTTGCCATCGATATTTTTTGCAAAAGTATTGCTAAGAGACATTTATCTGAATGACATGTATCAAAAATTTTACCGCAATCGTGTGATATTCAGCAAAATGTCGTCAGATGCTAATTTTAGCAATCAGGCATTTTTCGGATTTTATCTTTTATATACCCTGACGTAATCAACATACATGGATTGTGGCCAGATGCTATTGTTTACGCCTTCCTTACCGCCCCAGTTTCCTCCAACGGCTAAATTCAGGATGAGGTGGAATTTCTTATCAAAAGGCCAGCCATCAGGACCATCTTCCTTGACCTTTGGAACTTCATGGTAGAGGCTGTCATCAACATAAAATCGAACTGTTTCCGGTTCCCATTCTACTGCATATTCATGGAAAGCTTCCTGAGCATCAGGGATCGTAATTTTCCCCTCCTTTTGGGTTCCTTTCAAGTGGTTGTACATGTCGGAGTGTAATGTTCCGTGCACCACTCCCGGATCGTATCCTACATGTTCCATAATGTCTATTTCTCCGCTTTTTGGCCATCCGCCGTAAGCCCATTCTTCAGGTAACATCCATATGGCAGGCCAGGTGCCTTTGCCTGATGGAAGTTTTGCTCTCGCTTCTATTCGTCCGTAGAGCCATGCAGCTTTTCCGCGAGTAACTATTCTTGAAGATGTATAAGGCTTAACGGATAAGGAGTCATATAAAGCGGTAATGACAAGCATACCATTTTCCTGCCTTGCGTTGGCAATTGAATCTGTGTAATACTCAAGCTCGTTGTTTCCCCAGCCGCAAATGGCAGGGCATCCGTTACCCAGGTCATAGTTCCATTTGGCTGAATCAGGTTTTCCGGCACCATCAAACTCATCAGCCCATTCAAGTGACCATTGTGATTTTTCTTCAGGTTTGCAGGATATAATTGAGGATGTTATAAAGGCTAATGGGATAAAGAGTAAATAATTTTTGAATTGCATAATGCAGTGTTAAAATTCAATTTTATTGTTTTGCTCAATTAATGGATCCGGCAATCCGGGTTTCATTTATCAGATATTAACAAAGGACAATTTAGGGAAAACACAGAATTACGGAGGGGTAATTTATTCTGGCAAAAAAAAGCCCGACAGGAGTGCCGGGCTTTTTTTTAATGGAGGAGCAGGATTATATGCTGATTTTCAACTCTGCTCTTCTATTGATCTTGTGTTCGCTTTCCGGGCACTTTACGCCCTCAGAGCAACGATTCAGGATCAGTTCTTCACCAAATCCTTTCCAGGTAATTCTGGATTCACTTATTCCGGTTGAAAGGAAATATTTGCGGGCACTCAAAGCACGGCGATTGGTAAGTTCAAGATTGTATTCGGCTGTTCCTCTGGAATCAGCATGTGCTGCAATATTCAAACGAAGCTCAGGATTCTTCTTCATTAGCTCAGAAAAGTTTTTCAGAGATTTTAAAGATTCGGACGTGAGGCTGGCGCTGTTGTAATTAAAATTTATGACCAGTGTATTCTCAAAGGCCTGCTCCAGTACAATATCGTTCAAAACACTCTCTGATTTCAAATCAGCAGTGTTGATTTCGAATGAAACGGCTACAAAACCAGGCTTAGAAAATTCAAGTTTATAAATCTTATTCCTCATCAGCGGGTATTCATAACCTGCGGGATCTGAAATAATCATCCGGTCATCCTTATTATCTGTAACGTTAAATGCATTCAGTATTACTCCTGTAAGTGGTTCCTGAGTTTCCTTTCCAAAGATTTTTCCTTTTGCAGTAATAATCCCAGGTCTTAGATTAAGTTTGAGGGAGTCAATATTCAGGCCTTTTCCAAGTGTTGAAATAAGGATTTTTTCAGATGGTTCATAGCCCTCCTTTTCACCGATGACGTAGAATTTTTTATCAAATGGCAACAGAACATCAAAGAAACCTTTGTCAGTTGTTGGTATTGTCTTTTCTACCCCGGTTTCTGCATCAACAACTTTGATTTTTGCATCCGGTATGCCCTGACCATCCTTGACGATATATCCTTTGAG
>JBMTCO010000084.1:0-11474 GCA_049430945.1 Cyclobacteriaceae bacterium | reverse complement strand
GACAGATGACCCGTGAAATTAAGGGCGCCGAACGAGAGTTGCTGTCTATCCGGTTTTCGCCTGATGGATCAAAAATGATCACCTCAGGAAGCGACGGATTTATAAGAGAATGGGAAACCGCTTCAGGCAGGCAAATTAGATCAATTGAATCACACCCCGGAAATTATGTCCGTGCCGCTGCCTACAGCAACAACATGAGTATGATTGCTACTGCAGGAGACGATAAGATTGTCAAGATATGGGATGGAACAACCGGGAAATTGATAAAAAAATTACCCAAGGAGCACGACAAATGGATTCAGTCAATGGAATTTGCTGCTGACAACCGCCATTTGGTTACCGGGGGTCACGACGGGAGTGTTTTTATCTGGAATACAGAGTCTGCAACGGTTGTCGCAAAAGTAAAACAAAACGGACTATTCGTCAGTGGCACCGTATTCTCCGGTGATTTGAAAAAACTTGTAACCTGCGGATATGAAGGAAAAATAAACCTGTGGGATATCTCATCCCTTCAGTTGAAACCGGCGGAGACTTTAAAACAACCTGCGATGGTTGCGGTCTCCGGAACAGCAGGCTCAGGCCAGTATACAGTTCAGGCATCTGATCAGTTTGATATCATTCAACCAAGAATAAGACCGGGCGAGAACTTTGTTTGCCTTGAGGAGGAAATTATGGTACGCGGAAAAGCCAGTTTACGAAATGGCATCAGAGAATTTTATGTATCAAATAAGCAATCGGGTATTCGTGAAAAAGTTAAACTGACAAATGGAAATGTTTTTCAGCATTCTGTAAAACTTGCTTATCTGGAAAACGAAATAACACTTGAAGCCATTGATACCGAGGGAAGAAAGTTTGAAAAGAAAATAACAGCCTATAGGATATTTGATAAAAATAACGCGGCGGAATTATCCAGGTTAAGCAGAAGTGGCACAGATTACGCATTAGTGATAGCCACCAATACCTATTCGGCTATGTCGCCATTAACCAATCCGGTTTTTGATGCAAACACCATTGCGGCTCAGCTGGAATCAGAATATGGGTTTAATGTGGAAAAATTAATTGATCCTACTCTTGCCCAGATCACATTAAAGATCAGAGAATACGCCAGGAAACTTTATGCTGACGATGACCAGCTTTTTATTTTCATTGCCGGTCACGGAGAATATGATGATTTCTATAAAGAGGGCTATCTGGTTGCTTCTGACACTAAAAAAGGTGACGAAGGCAAAACAACTTATTTACCGCATTCTGCACTCAGGACTTATGTTAATAATATTCCATGTAATCATATTTTTCTGATGATGGATGTATGTTTCGGTGGAACATTTGATCCGCATATTGCCTCATCCAGAGGAGAAAATGAAATTGCTGCTGCATCCAAAGCCTCCTTCATCAAGAGAAAACTTAAAAGTAAAACAAGGCTATATCTGACCTCAGGCGGTAAGGAGTATGTTCCAGATGGAAGACCTGGCGCACATTCGCCGTTTGCAAGAAAATTTCTTGAATCTCTGAGTTCTTATGGAGGTAACGACCGGATACTGACTTATAAGGAGATTCTGGGATTTGTTGAGGTGGTGACACCTGAGCCAAGAACTGGAGAATTCGGTGACAATGAGCCCGGGAGTGATTTTTTGTTTATTGCCAAGTAACTTCAGAAATAAATAAACGTGGGCAAATTATCCATGAAAGCCTGTCTGTGAAGTTATCTTCCCTGAATATTTTTATTGGACCCAGATTGTTTGAATCTCTCTGAATCCTTAGCGTCAATGTTCATTTGACTTTTGGATTCACCGGGTGCTTTTAATGAAAAACCATTGGTCAGGGAGAAAAATTGAATACTCTCCAGCCGCAGCAATAATTCCTTCTCACGGTCGCCGGCAAAAATTATTTCCTTCATAAGGGCATTATATTCATTCCAAACTTAAAAAAGTTCTATCAATTATGTACAAATCCAGAATTAATTCTCTTAATGGGAAAAATAATGGGTTTTAATAAGGAGTCCCATCAAATAATTTCAAAAAATACATTACATCATTAAAAGAATGGCTGATATCTTGGCTTCCAAAGTCTGTCATAGGTAATACCTACTCTCAGCTGTGTACTAACCCCGGGGGTTCTGGTCTCTTCAACCTTACCTCTGAAGAAAAGGAAATCAGCTGTGACAGTTAACGAGAGTTCATCTACAAGGGGAATCAGAAGGTCATTGATCATATTATACCGAAGACTCAGGTTTGCATCCGTGTCAAGGGGAGCAGGGAAGAAATAGGTAAAGTCATTGTTCATGCGATAGGTCAACATTCCGGATCGTCCGCCGCCAAACCTTTTTTCATAGATTGAACGAGACTGAATACCCAGCTGAGGGTTTGGTCGGCCAAAGTCATTTTCAATGACCAATCCGACATCGGCATTTTTCCATTGCGGACCTGGGTACAGCAAAAATCCTGCAATTGCACGCAGGGATAATTGTTGAGGATTGATGGTACCGGTTGCGGTATTTTCTGTTGGCGAAAATTCAGAGTCAAAGAGGCCACGAAGAAATGGCTGGGATTTCCTTTTAAAGTCAGTTCTTGGGCCCGGTCGCAGGGTAAGATCAATTTTATAATCATCAGCAGATTCCACACGCTCTTTTGAACCTGAGTCATTGATTCTCTGAACTGCATACGCGAAGCTAAATCCTAAATCCATCGCGGTGCTTTGCTTTTCACGGGATAATACAAACCTTCCACTTGTTCCTGCCACAAGCGCATCCCTTGCGAGCACGCGGCTTTCAGGCACCTTTTCATAGCCTTCGTTATCGCTAACCTGATTAAGCGATGTCCAAAGCGTTGGCCTTGCAAAGGTGAAACTCAGAAGATTAACGATTGGAGGATCAGGCTCGAGCCATTTGGCAATCTGATCAATCTGCTGTTCTCCATGGAATTTTTTCCTGAGCCGTTTGAGATCTGCCAGGATAAATTGTTTGACAGGCAATTCCCGGCCATCATATTCAATACCTTTTGCCTCAATTGCCCCGTTATCAGGATTCAGATCAAATGTGCGGCGTATTCTGCGTGCGCGCTGAAAGAATCTTGAACGACCACCCTCGAACAATATGTTGGATGTAGCAACCCTGTAATAGGCAGCATCATCTATTCTATGCCCCAGGATTATATTTTTTCCAAGGTCAATTCCGGAGGTTACAAGCTCCCTTCTCACGTCAGAATTAAGGAGCGCTTTAAGATCTCCTCCGGGAATGTCAGCAATAACCAATTCATCTTCGGTCCAAAGCCAGGATAATATTTCATTTTCATGGAGTTTACCGATAAGAGGAGGAAACTGTTCCAATCGCCGGATCACAGCAACTTCAACATTAGACTGAACACGAATGCGTCTGGCCATGAAAGATTCCCAAAGATTTTTAGAAACCCTTCCCCTTCGGGTAGTCTCATCAAATTCTCCCAATGCAGGATGTCGGCTTACCAATTCTGTAAATGCAGGGAAGAGTAATTCACCTCTTGGTCGTTTTCTCAAAGATGCCAGTTTCTGAATTCGCCTGACCATGGTTGTATCGGGTGTGATCCGGTCCGTTATAGGGTGGAAAGAATGGGATACAGCTGAAATGAAGTTTCCGGTTGTATCAGTGCGGGCACGGAATTCAAGATCAAGCTGGCCAACTCCAAGACCATTGGCAGCGCTTCGTGCAACAAGTGCAGGTGTGCCAGGACGCACAAAAGGCCGGTCAGGAAGCTCTACCCTGACTCTTATTGTTTCAGGCGCATTTCGCACAGGCATATCAGCTATAATCGCATCAATACCGGGGATTTCCTGTGCAACCACCGCATTGTCGGCAGGATCCATATTTGAAAGAATTACAATGGATGAAACCCCAAGACTTCTCAAACGCGCCACCTCCCTTTTGGCAGCAACAACCGGTGCTTCAAAAATGTAATCGTTGAGCGCAGCCCTTGGAAGGCCGTCTTTAATAGAAGAGTTAACAAGACCCAGAATTCCAATTTTGATTCCAGCCGTGTCCAGTACAATACCGGACTTAAAAACATCTGAATCCTTGGCTTTGACATTGGCAGCAAGTAGCGTAATCGATGGAAATTGATTTACAATTTTTTTAAGGCCCTCCAGTTCAATAGCAAGTTCAAATTCGTAGGGAACCAAATAGCGGTAACCCAGATCTGACAGAGCAGTGAAATCAAGATGCGCACGTTCCTGCCTTGACATTCCCATGTCACCATCCTGATGCCCCAGGTCTGCAAGAATGAATACATCATCTGAAGAATTTTTTATTGCTTTAAGAAGAGTTGCCTTAGGACCTATTCCCCCGATATTGAAGGGTAATTCAAAAATCCTCGAGTCTCCGATGTCCACCCGGTTCATTTCACCCTCTGACCAGCCGGCAGGCTCTGCAGGCCAAACCGCATCATATTGCTCGGCCATAAAAACACGCTTTCCTTTTGGTGTTCGCAGGCGGGATACTCTGATATAAACCTGTACCAAGTCTGCAAAATCTGAATGACGTCGCGGGTTGCGGTCAATCATATTTAGCAGCTCTTTGTGATATTCTCTTCCTGCCGGCGTCTGAATGCGCCAGGGATCCTGAAAAATGAGGACGTTATCAGACATGAGAGCCGGGACTGAATCAATTTTTTCAGCCTCCGCACGCCTGTTCATGATATCTGCAATCTCGTCACCTGCCGGCTCATCGGAAGTAAGGAATACCGTTACACCCGGCGCCCTCCATGCCATATGACTGACCAGCTTAAAAGGCTTTTTCTCCAAGATTGCCTGCTCCGTCAGCAATTCGTGTTCATCCTGTGCACGGCGCACGCCCAGCGCTCCCAGACTTCTTCCGGTATAAAGGACAGATATTTTTTTATTACTATTTAACTGCGAAGTGGCTGTAAGCGGCGAGAATAAAAAGATGCCGATCGAAATAATGCAGGGGATAAACCCGAATGTCTTAAGGTTCAAGGTTCAATGTTTTGGGCCTTCAAATTAGAGTTACGAAGTGATAATTACAACTTCATATCCTTTGGCCGGAAATCAGTATGAAATGGTATTCATTCGCAGATTGATGCCGTTCAAATAACAATTTGCCCACATCATCCTGAAAAGCCGAAAAACCATCTAAAAACGCATTTTTGATGGCTAAATTTGAAGGTTATGACCTTAAAGGCAGTAATAGCAGGGAGCGGAATCGGAGGTCTGGCAACAGCCATCAGGCTTGCTGCCAAAGGCCACGCTGTGGAGGTTTTTGAAAAAAATTCCTTTCCCGGGGGAAAACTGTCGGCCTTTGAGAAAGAGGGGTATGCATTTGATGCGGGTCCTTCTTTGTTTACTCAACCTAATAACCTGAAAGAACTCTTTGATCTTGCCGGAAAATCAATGGATGGTTATTTTAAATACCGCAGTGTTCCCGTTTCTAATAATTATTTTTTTGAGGGCGGAAAAAAGGTCAGAGCCTGGGCTTCCATAGATAAATTTTCAGAGGAGCTTGAAAATCAGCTCGGAGAACCTGCTGAAAACCTGAGGTCTTACATCAAAGATGCTGCTGATTTGTACAATGGTGTCGGCACTATTTTTCTAAATGATTCTTTGCACCGGGCAGGCACATGGCTTTCACCGCGTATCATCAGGGCCATAAAAGGACTGAAACTCAGCTACCTCTCCTCTACCCTTCACCAGTACAATTCATCACGTTTTAATACCCCGGAGGCGGTTCAGATATTCAACCGATTTGCCACCTATAACGGAAGCAATCCTTATCAGACACCGGCCATGCTAAGCCTTATACCTCACCTTGAAATTAACGAAGGAACCTATTATCCAGAAGGGGGCATGATTTCCATTACAGGGGCATTGTTTAAACTGGCGACAGACCTGGGCGTAAAATTTAATTTCAATACTTCGGTCGAAGAAATACTGCATGAAAATGGGAAGGTTAAAGGAATAAAAGCCGGGGGCGAAAAAATCAATTCCGATGCTGTAATCAGTAACATTGATGTTTACTACACCTACAAGAAACTTCTGAAAGATGACAAGAGCGCATCAAAGGTGTTGAAGCAGGAAAGAAGCAGCAGCGCCTATATTTTTTACTGGGGTATTCGATCCAACTTTGCTGAGCTTGATCTTCACAACATTTTTTTCAGCAAGGATTATTTAAAAGAGTTTGAAGGCATTTTCAAAACAGGGCAAATCACAGATGATCCTACGGTTTATATAAATGTGACATCGAAGATGGAATCAGGACTGGCACCGAATGGTTGTGAGAACTGGTTCGTGATGGTGAATACGCCCGCACACCGGGGACAAAACTGGGAAGAACTGCGGCCTGTGATCAAAAATGCCGTCACAAAAAAGCTTAGTCGGATGCTTGGAAAAAATATAGAGCCACTTATTCAGGTAGAGGAAACGCTTGATCCCCTGACCATACAGGAGAAGACCTCCTCTTACATGGGTTCGTTATACGGAACAAGTTCAAATTCTAAGTTTGCTGCCTTTCTGAGACATCCGAATTTCAGCCGTAAAATAAACGGCTTGTATTTTTGCGGCGGGAGTGTTCATCCCGGTGGAGGAATACCCTTATGCCTCAAGAGTGCAAAAATAGCCTGCGAACAAATATTGTGAGTGTAGTCAAGTTATTAAGAAATAAAAAACCCAAGATGACAGAGAAATTAAAACAAGTGAGCAGGGATGACTGGGCAACTTTTATTGCTATCCTTTTTCATACAATCGGACTTATTGGAATTATCTTTTTAGAGCGTCATGGCTTTCTTGGTCTGACCCCTTATAACCTGTTATTGTCATTCGGATTATTATGGTGGACGCGTAATGAGAAGGACTGGGGTTTTATCTTATTCTTGCTGCTGGCGTTTGTGATCGGATTACTATCGGAGGTCATTGGTGTGAATACAGGAAAGTTATTCGGCGAATATCAATACGGTCTTGTGATGGGCCCTCAGTTCATGGGTGTGCCGCTGGTCATCGGAATAAACTGGTTTGTAATTACTTACGGATGTGGAATCCTGGCCTCCTGGGTTATAACAAATTTATTCAATGAGAAAATGGATGCTATGGAAGGCCAACACCAGATTATGCTGATTGCATTGATGGGGTCAGGAATTGCAGTAGCATTTGACTGGTTGCTTGAGCCGGTGGCCATCAAACTTGGCTTCTGGTCATGGGTAGGCAGTGGTGCCGTTCCGGCATTCAATTACATGAGCTGGTTTCTGGTGAGTCTGTTGATTCTGATGGCATTTCATGTGCTGCCGTTTAACAGAAGGCATCCGTTTGCAGTAAGGTTGTTTTTAATTCAGATTACCTTTTTTCTGATTCTCTGGATTGCGCTGCCTTGAAGAATGAACATTCAATTTACATATGCGCTCATTCTTGCCGGTTCAATTGCAGGCCCCCTTGCACTCAGCTTTGATAAAAAAGTTGCTTTCCACACAAAATGGACTGATGTAATCAAAGCCGGGATTTTACCCGCTGCCATTTTTATTGCATGGGATATGTTTTTTACAAAAGAGGGCGTCTGGTCATTTAGTGAGAAGCACATAACCGGTATTAAAATCGGAAACCTACCCATTGAGGAAGCTCTTTTCTTTTTCGTTGTACCCTTTTGCTGTCTTTTCATTTATGAATGTATCCGTTGCTGGTTTCCGTCCATAAGGGGTGAAAAACTTTCAGAAAAAATATTGATAGTACTTGGCGTTGCATTGTTCGTAGCGGGGCTATTGAACACAGGGAAATATTACACCTCCTGGACAGGGATTGCAAACGGGATTTTTATTGCCCTAATTTTTCTTGCCCCAAAATTATTCTGCGATTTCAGAGTTAATTATTTCCTGGTATCCTACGCTGTTATTCTGATACCATTTTTAACTGTTAATGGGTTATTAACTTCAATACCGGTTGTTTTGTATAATGATGCTGAAAACCTGGCATTAAGAATCTACACCATTCCTACAGAAGATGTTTTTTACGGCATGCTTCTGATCCTGATGAATATTACCATTTATGAAAGGCTCAGAGCAGGAAAAAAAAGTTGATGGAGTATCGCAGGGAAGATTCAGGTCTGTCCTCTATGTGAATCGTTACAGTAATCGGTACATTCCTTTTGCATTTTTTTCAATGGCATTATTTCATTTGCCATTGTTTTTTAACAGAAAGATTTCTTTTTATAAGCTCATGGGTTGCGGTAAAAACGGAACTTTTGATATTCACCCGGATTTCAATCAATGGGCCATGATGATATTCTATAAAACAGAATGGGTTCAATCACAATCATCAATTGAGGTTATAAAGCAGTTACCGGGCGCTTTTATTAACCTCTGGTGGAGGCTTTTCTGTTCTGAAACAAAACATTTTCATCTGGAGCCGATTGCCGGTCATGGTTCCTGGGACGGACGAGTATTTATAGATGATTCCACAACTGATAAAAACCACACTGGCAAACTGGCGGTACTTACCAGAGCCACCATCAATCTCAGTCGGTTAAGAAGTTTCTGGAGCTCAGTCCCTGTTGCTGCAGACAGTTTTGAACAAAATCCGGGATTTATTTATTCTGTCGGAATTGGTGAAATTCCGTTTATAAAACAAGCAACCTTTTCAATCTGGGAAGATGAGGAGAAGATGCGGTCATTTGCCTATCAGAAGTCTTCGCACCGTGAAGTGATTAAAAGGACCAAAGAGGAAAAATGGTACAGTGAGGAAATGTTTCTGAGATTCCGGATTCTGGATTAATCAGAATCGGGAAAATAAAAAATAAAGATCGTTGACTATTCGCAGGGACTATTTAAAGTTGCGCCCTATTTAACTGTACATTATAATCAGGTTGCACCGATATATATTAAAGACATATTTAATTAACCGAATATTTGAAGCGGGAAATCTTCGGGTCTTATAAATGTGATGGGAATGAGTGATATTCCACATCCCCTATTGCTGTAAGCAATTAATTAAAAATCTGAATCTGAATAGCAACAAAAATCAGAAATCATATAAAATAATAAATAGAGAATGAATGAACCGGTCGTCAAAAAATAAATACCTCTGTTACAACTTAATGATATCTTTGATGAATCATTGAAATTCTTCTGATACTGAACTCAAAATAATGAACGAACAACAGCACTGGAACAAAATCGCATCAAGTTATAATGACGAAATATTTGATGTTTTTGCAAGTGACCGAAAAAAATTACTACCCGCTTATCTGAAGAAGCATAGAAAAAAAGATGGGAGAGCGCTGGATTTTGGATGTGGGAATGGTAAAGCATTCAGATTGCTTTCGCCTTTATTTCATCATGTCACAGGGTCTGATATCTCAGAAAATCTTTTAATAGATGCTTCTGACCGTAAATTCAAAAACGTCACTTTGTTGCACCGTGATCTTTCAGACCCGGAGATAGATTTGCCGAAATCTGATTTTATTTTCAGCTGCAACGTAATCATGCTTCCTGAAGCAGAGGCCAACAATCGGATGCTTCTGAATATTTTCAAGGCTCTGAAAAAGGGAGGTTCATGCCTGCTGGTGGTACCCTCTGTTGAATCCATGATGTTTAGCTCCTGGACACTGATGAATCTATACCTTAAAGAAGGAACAATGCCACAGGATATTAATCCGGAGGAGTTTGATTATTTCAATGGAACACCGCAGGAAATTTCAGACGGTGTATTTTATATAGATGGCGTTCCGACCCGGCATTACACAGCTCCACAGATTGAAGTCATGACCCGGGAGGCAGGACTTAAACTAACAGCTTTGGAAAGGCTTGAGTACAACTGGGAGAGTGAAATCGCAGATCCTCCAAAAGATCTTAAAGACCCCTATCCATGGGACTGGCTGGTGGAGTGCAAAAAAGATAAAAAACCCGGAGCAAAGAACTATAAATGAAGGTTTCTGCAGAAAAAGAAACTCAGGATGAAATATTATGCAAAACTGAGCGTGAAAACGTTATTGAATCTGATTAAAGATCAATCGTGCTGAAGCATCAAACAATAAATAGATATCACCAGGAACATGTATAAGTCTGTCAGAAACTCACCACTTATAAATCATTCCAAACGTGGGGATTAAAGTATCTGGTACATTCTGAATGGACTGAACTCGATACTGCTGTTCCGTATAGGGTGCATCCGGGTCCAGCGCTCATTGAAACCCTTTCCGATAGTCAGGTCAAAGGGGCATCGAATGATTATTATAGGAAGGGTATGAATTAATAGAAAATTCAAATTTGCAGGCAGGCGCTATCAAGTTGTATCGCACCTCATTATTTCCATTGCTGATGGTGGCATTGACACTGCGAACAGTTTGAGAATAAATATTAAATGTGGGAATGGAAATAAAAAAACAATAAAAAAAAACTGGATCTGTCCATGCCATACCCTTTAAAAGAAAAACTTTACTCCACGTGCGTGACTTTAAAAGTGGTAAAACCTATGAAATAGCCCCTTCTTATCCAGGCCATAAAATATTATTTTCTATTAAATCCTAACTTGAATCCTAACAAGACATCGGTTTTAATTTAGTGGAATATATTTCCTACCCTGCCAGCCGCTCCAACCTGTCAAATTTCAAAATCCGGTATCCTTCCGGAGTAACCTCAACAAGTCCTTCGTCCACAAAATCAATCATTGTCCGGGTGGCAGATTCTTTGGCCACGCCTGCAATGGAGGCTATGATGGTACGGGGCTGTTTGACATAGATAGCCTGTGGGTTGTCCTTCATATATGATTGATAAAGTCGCAGAAGCGCAAGCGCAACCTTTCCGCGCAGATCCTGGTAAGCAAGATTTACCAGCAGCTGATTACTGTCAATAATATCAAAAGCAAGTTGATTAACCACTGCAGACAAAAAGACCGGCTCACGTTGGGTAGCTTCAAGAAAATCTACTATGGGTATAAGAACCAAATCTGCATTCTGAAGAACAACTGCCGAATCCTTAAATGGAATACCCTGTAATACCTCAGGCAACCCTACAAAATAGCCTTTGGTATAAATACCCGTTGTCAGTTCTTTCCCTGAATAATCAAAGCGAATGGTCCGGATTATCCCGCTGATGACATAACAAACAAATCGCGGAGTCTGACCCGCCTCAAACATTGGTGAACCTTTTCGTCCGGGAACAACAGGGCGACCTTTCAAAATTTTTGCCAGAATATCTTCATACTTTTCACGGTCGGTTGAGCTTTGTTTTGTGAGGTATTCCAAATGAATTGCATGGCGATGAAATCTGGTTTCAATAGCCTTCAGCAATTCAGTGGGAGAAAAAGGCTTCAGCAAAAAATCATCAGCACCAAACTCCATACACTTACGGTAATGCTCTATTCTATGATTACCTGTAATGCAAATAATCAAAACATCTTTCAGGTAATCTGAATTTCTTAATGCCCTAAGCACACCATATCCATCCAGATTAGGAATAAAAATATCACAGATGATCAAATCAGGTTTCCAGCTCAAGGATTTCTGAACACCC
>JBMTCO010000083.1:0-11561 GCA_049430945.1 Cyclobacteriaceae bacterium | reverse complement strand
AAAAGCAGCGGCTTTTTTCATTTTCAAAGGGTATATCCTGCAAATCTAATAATTTTATTCTATCAGGCAACAGTCTACAAGGTCATCAGACTACATCCGCGAAGGTCACTGTAGTCCAGTCTCCCAAGAACTTCAAATGCTTCGCCTGCTTTACGTCCGAGGTCCTGGGTTTCTATAAAACTGCAGGTATCCAGATTGGCAAGGTCTATAATGTTCAGAACACCTGTAGCACCATCCTCAACAACAGCCCGGTTATCATTTATTTCCCTCAACTGGACTCGCATCATTTCACCCGGCCTGAAAGAACCCCCCGACCTTGCATAAGCCTGAGAAAAAAGCTCCGTCATGCCGTATTCAGAGCAAATTTCGAGTGGATTTGAATCACTCAGAATCCTGTGCAGTTCTTCCCGGATCAATTCCCTTCCCCTGCCCTTCATACCCCCCGTTTCCATGATGCGAACACCGGTAAAATCAAATCCCTTAATAACCAGATCAAGTAACGCAAAAGTTACTCCGAGAACCATTACTGATTTCCCCATCGAAAGTGCTGCGTCTATTACACTGCGCAGCCGCTGTGGATCATTATGAAGGAAACCGGAGCCAGGCATTCGGGTTCTTTTTATGAAACAATCTGCCATGGCGGCGAGACTTGCATCATTGCGCTCAGTATATGAAGGAAGGATAGCCAAAAAACAGGTGTCCTCAAGTGCTCCAAAATTATTCTCATAATTCCGTATGGCATGAGTCAGATAGAAATCCTGGCTTCTGACGTGGTGATAAGAGAAGCCGGTTACAGATGTGCCGCTACTTCTGAAAATTTTTTCAGACTGCCACACACCACTTTTTACCTCATAGTTTTTAAAAAATCGGATGGGGAGAAAAGGGATATCTCTGAGCGATTTTATACTCTCAGGTCTGATGCCTTTTAATTCCAGAAACCTCGCGTAAACGGCATTTTCCGCTGACTGGAACTTAAAGACCCCGAGGGCAATATCCTCAAAGTTATTTTCGTTTATTTGCGTCAGACGATTTCTTAAAGAAGCAGACTGATCCAATTAATTAGTTTTCAGTTTAAAAATGGCGTTTCAAAGGCATTTAATAATATTCTTTCTCCTCGGTTTCGGGGCAATTTCCTGTTTTGAGCCTCCCGAATATCCAATCACGCCGCAAATTGAATTTTCGGAAGTAATTTTCAAAGACTGCACCAGTCCATCGGTTGCAGATACACTGATTGTAAGGGTAGACTTTAAAGATGGTGACGGGAATCTTGGCGTAGACGGAGAAGACATTACACCTCCATTTAACAACCGCTGGTATTTCAGAAAAGCACCTGCATCCCAATGTGAAGCAGGTGTTTCTGAGCCATGCTCTAAAATCATACGGTCAACATATGACAGGTCCAGGATTTCAGAATTTATAACCTATAAAATGAGGAGGACCACTCCCGGATACGACACTCTACCGGAGTTTAAAACACCCTACAACTGTACCAATTACGAAATTGTATTTGATGATCTGCTCCGACCGGTGGATACAATATATTTCCAACTCAATCAGGGCTTTTTTAATTTCTTCCTGGATATCTATGTGAAGCAAAACAACGGAACGTTTCAGAAATTTGACTGGACCCGTCAGTTCACTTATCCGCTCTGCGTGACCAATGGCAGCTATGGGAGATTTCCAATTCTGGCCAAGGACAACAATCTTTCTTTGAATATTCCCCTTGAGGGCACAATCAGCTATAGATTTCCTTCAACTGCATTACTGGCAACTTTCAGTATCAAAACATTAAAACTGAAAATCCGTATTGTTGACAGGGATTTTAATTTCAGCAATGAAATTGAAACGCCTGAGTTCACACTGCAGCAGGTACTGGTCAGATGTTAGTTTTTCCGAAGAGATGCGGAAATTTTTCCGGTTCAGAATCGTGCATCAATTGATAAACCCTTTCAAAAACATCCTCCGGATTAGGCTTTGAAAAGTAATCGCCATCAGAACCATAAGCCGGCCGATGCTCTTTTCCGGTAATGGTAATTGGAGGCGCATCAAGAAATACATAGGCTCCCTGTTTCTCAAGAACCTGTTGCATCATAAATGCTGTGGCGCCACCGGGTACGTCCTCATCCGCAAACACAACCCTTCCTGTTTTTTTCACTGATTCAGAAATCATGCCTGAGAAATCAAATGGAAGCAGTGTTTGTACATCAATCACCTCAGCGGAAATCCCTATTGATTCCATTTCATCGGCAGCCTCAAGTACAACTCTGCACATAGCCCCATAGGTTACGATGGTAACATCACTGCCTGCCCTGAGAATTTCAGGCACACCCAATGCTAATCTGAATTCTGAAATATTTGCAGGCATTTTTTCTTTAAGCCGGTATCCATTGAGGCATTCAACCACAATTGCAGCATCATCAGACTCCAGAAGCGTATTATAAAAGCCTGCAGCCTGCGTCATATTTCTGGGAACTACCAGGTACATGCCTCTCAATGTCGAAAGTATCATCCCCATCTGGGAACCGGCATGCCATACGCCCTCAAGCCGGTGACCACGGGTCCTTATGATCAGCGGTGCTTTCTGACCGCCTTTGGTCCTGTAATGAAGGCATGCAAGATCATCTGAAAGCGTCTGAAGAGCATAAATCAGGTAATCAAGGTATTGGATCTCTGCAATAGGTCTCAGCCCTCTTAAGGCTGCACCGATTCCCTGACCCACAATGGTTGCTTCCCTGATGCCTGTATCGGTCACACGAAGTTCTCCAAAGATCGCCTGAAGGCCTGCAAAACCTTGATTGACATCTCCAATCCTTCCTACGTCTTCACCGAAAGCAAATATTCTTGGATCCCGCTCAAGGGCACATTTAAAACAAGCCTGCAATATTTCACGGCCATCAACCAGGGGAGCATAATCACCATAATGCACAGCTACCGGATTAACGCGCAGCGACGACCATTTTGTTGAACTGTACAAATGGGAAGAAAACCGGTCATCGTTTTGCTGCTCATTTCTTGAAATCCATTCAAGTAAAGCATGCTTCACATCTGAGTCGGAGTAACGCAGAAACCGTACGGCCTTCCTTGCAGCCCGGACTGCGTCCATTCGGAGCGGGTGGTGCGTATGCTCCAGATCTTCACGAATGGTGCTGATCTGCGGCATTTGAGCAGAGGCACGGCCGAGCAATGGAATCAAGATGGACTGCTCATTTATGATCTCTTCCATAAAGGAGGACCATGCTGTTTCTTTAGCCGAACGTGCAGCGTGTTTTCCTTCAAGCTCCAGTTCTTCAAGCTCACTTACAGTGGCAATTTCCTGATCCAGGATCCACTCTCTCATCTTCAGCAGACAATCAAATTCTTTTTCCCACTCAAGTCTTTTTTTTGGCTTATAACGCTCCAGAGATCCGGAAGTGCTGTGACCCTGTGGCTGTGTCATTTCAGTAACATGCACCAATACAGGAACATGACCTGTTCTGCAGACAAGTTCAGCTTGCCGGAATGTGGTGATCAGACCCTGGTAATCCCAGCCTCTTACAGTAAAAATTTCTATTCCTTTTTCACTTTCAGATCTTTGAAATCCTGCAAGAGCCTTTGAAATACTTTCTTTGGCGGTATGAAATTCCTGAGGAACGGAAATACCATAACCATCGTCCCAGACAGCAACAAGCATAGGCACCTGAAGCACGGCTGCTGCATTCATAGTTTCAAAAAAATGTCCCTCAGAGGTAGATGCGTTTCCTATGGTGCCGAAGGCAATTTCATTTCCCTTATCAGAAAGATCGCTGAGATGATGAAGTTCAGGATTGTTTCTGAAAAGTTTGGAAGCATATGCAAGACCAAGAAGCCGCGGCATCTGGGCAGCTGTTGGTGAAATATCTGCACTGCTGTTTTTTAACTTGGAAAGTGGCCTGAGCGCGCCGTTTTCATCCAGCATTCGTGTTGCAAAATGCCCATTCATTAGACGCCCTGCAGAAGCAGGATCAGCCTGTACATCAGTATGGGCATATAATTGTGCAAAATACTGGCGGGTATTCAACTCCCCTATTGCCATCATAAACGTCTGATCGCGGTAATACCCGGATCTAAAATCGCCTGGACGGAACACTTTGGCCATGGCAATTTGAGCGATCTCCTTGCCATCTCCGAAAATGCCGAATTTGGCTTTTCCCATAAATACCTCTTTTCTTCCAAGCATACTTGCCTCCCGGCTCTCCCATGCCAGGCGATAATCGGCCAGGATTTCTTTTGCCGGAAGGTTTAAAGTTGATTTCTGAAATTCCTGAACAGAGCGGCTCATGTGACCACAAAATAGGCAAAAAGGGTAAAGCGTTCCAAAATAAAACCCTGAACGGGGATACGGAGCAGATCAAAACATACAATCAGTCGTTTTTTTAGCCATGCCTACTATATTTGTGCCTCTTTTATCCAAAAATCAACAAAACATTCACATATGATTATCGGTGTTCCAAAGGAAATCAAGAACAACGAAAACCGGGTTGCTCTCACCCCAGCAGGAGCACGCGAACTGACCAAAAAAGGACATACGGTTTACGTGCAGGCTTCAGCAGGCGAAGGCTCAGGATTTTCAGATGATGCCTACAAAGGGGCCGGGGCAAATATCCTTGCAACGGCCGGAGAGATTTTCAGTACTGCTGAAATGATTATAAAGGTGAAGGAGCCCATTGAATCAGAGTACAGTTTGATAAAGAAAGACCAGCTTGTATTCACCTATTTCCATTTTGCTTCCTACGAGCCGCTCACCCATGCCATGATTGCAACGGGAGCCGTTTGCCTGGCATATGAAACCGTGGAGCGGGCGGACGGCTCACTGCCGTTACTTGTTCCAATGAGTGAAGTAGCAGGCAGAATGGCAATTCAGGAAGGAGCCAAGTACCTTGAGAAGCCGTTGAAAGGAAAGGGAATTTTACTTGGTGGTGTACCCGGGGTTATGCCTGCAAAAGTTTTGATCCTAGGTGGAGGCGTCGTGGGAGCAAATGCTGCCAAGATTGCTGCCGGTATGGGTGCGGATGTAATTATTACAGATGTAAATATTAACCGTTTGCGTTATCTGGATGATGTAATGCCAAAAAATGTGCATACCATGGTTTCCAATGAGTATGTGCTGCGTGAACTGGTTAAAAATCATGATCTGATTGTAGGAGCAGTTCTCATTCCCGGGGCAAAGGCACCAAAACTGATTACCAGGGATATGCTTAAAAGCATGCAACCAGGCACTGTGCTTGTTGATGTTGCGGTTGACCAGGGCGGCTGTATTGAAACCTGTAAGCCAACCACGCATGAAGATCCGACCTACATAATTGATGATGTGGTCCATTACTGTGTTGCCAACATGCCGGGCGCAGTACCTTATACTTCAACCCTTGCACTTACAAATGCCACATTACCATATGCCATCCGACTTGCAAATCAGGGATGGAAAAAAGCATGTCAGGAAAGTGCTGAGTTAAGAAAAGGACTTAACATCGCACAGGGAAAAGTAGTTTACAAAGCTGTTGGCGATGCGTTCAACCTTCCGTCCATCGACGTGAAAGAAATTCTGTGAATTGATAAAAAACTTATTTTGTAAAAAAAATGCCGGTTTACACCGGCATTTTTTATTTAATCGAGAATGTAAAATTTATAATGCCCAGGTTCTGCCGACCTCAACTCCATTGATGGTTGTCCCCACCTGCACACATCCCTGATAAGAACCTGGCACCGGAACATAATTCAGCACCTGAGTAGCACCGGCTTCACTGGTGAAAAATCCCAGCATGGTAAGCTCCTTGGCCATAAGAATAAATGGCCTCTCTTTTGGAGGATTCTGAGAGCGCACAGAAGCAATAGCTTCGCTGTGAATCCGTTGAACAAGCTCCTTCTGTTGCTCAGGACTGCAATCCATAAAACCATTACCAAAACTCTTCTCTGCTTCAGCATCAAGTGCAGTCACACCCTCAAGAAACCTTTTCTGGTCTTCAGGGCCATAACAATCTTTTAACATAAGGTCCATGAAAGCAGGAACTCCCGTTTCTTTTGCTCCGGGTGTTTCTGTTTTAGGAATAATAATTTCAGCTACCTCCGCCATTACAGCAGCCTGGTCCGGATTAAAAAATACCGGCTTATAACCGATTTCAGGAGTGGCCTTACATCCTTTCAGGATACCCATAATAGCAGGTGCCGAAATAGAGTATCCGAGAACTACCGCGGCCCGTTGTATTGCTTGTCTTCTGTCCATAGTATTTAACTGATTTCTTTAAAATTTCAGAGATTTCCTTTTTTCATTTCGCTGACTGCATAATCAGCCGCACGGGCTGTCAGAGCCATATAGGTCAGAGAAGGATTCTGGCATGCTGCCGAGGTCATAGCGGAGCCATCGGTTACAAAAACGTTTTTACATGCATGAATCTGATTCCATTTATTAAGAACGGAGGTCTTTGGATCGTACCCCATACGTGCCGTTCCCATTTCATGGATACCCAGACCAATACCCGGTACATCATCTCTTGTTCTGATGTTTTTAAATCCTGCAGCCTCCAGCATCTCGGCAGCATCATTCTTCATGTCCACCCGCATTTTGAATTCATTCTCTCTCAAAACTGCGTCAAAGTTCAGAACAGGAAGACCATGCTTATCCTTCATTGTCTTATCGATGGTTACGCGGTTCTCATGATAAGGAAGGATTTCTCCGAAACCACCGATGTTAAAGGTCCAGGTTCCGGGCGATGAGGCAAGATTTTTAAGATCAGCACCGAGTACATCCTCTTCCCGTGCACGCATGTGTCCGGCTCTGCTTGCACCACCCTGATATCCAAAGCCACGGATATAATCCCGTTTATCATTTCCAATATTTCGGTACCGGGGGATATAAATTCCGTTCGGACGCCTGCCAAAAAAATACTGATCTTCAAAACCTTCTACCTCAGCCGAAGCACCAATATTAAGATGGTGATCCATGATGTTGCATCCAAGCTCGCCGCTATCATTTCCAAGACCATTCGGAAAGCGTCCGGAGGTTGAGTTCATCATTATAAATGTAGAACCAAAAGTAGAAGCACAGAGGAAAATTACCTTTGCGAAAAACTCCTGTTGTTCTCCTGTTTCAGCGTCCAGCAAACGTACACCGGTTGCCTTTGACTTTTGTTCATCAAAGATTATTTCGTAGACAACTGAATTTGGTCTGAGCGTCATATTTCCTGTAGCCATCGCAGCAGGAAGTGTTGAAGCATTACTGCTGAAATAGGCTCCATAGGGACATCCACGGATGCAAAGATTCCGGAACTGGCAAGTTCCGCGGGTTTTACTGTGCTCCAGCGGTGCGGTCAGGTGGGCTGTCCGGCCGATGGTCATTGCTCTTCCGAATTTAGACTTCAGTGATTTCTTAAATTCTCGTTCCACACAATTCATTTCCATTGGAGGAAGAAACTTACCATCAGGCAATTGAGGCAAACCCTCAGCCTGGCCACTAATACCGGCATACGCTTCTACATAATCGTACCACTTCTCAAGATCGTTATAGCGGATTGGCCAGTCAACCGCAATACCATCTTTTGCATTTGCTTCAAAATCCATAGGACTCCAGCGGTAACTCTGACGGCCCCACATAATTGAACGACCACCAACATGATAGCCACGCATCCAGTCAAATCGCTGAGTCTCCTTATAGGGATGCTCCAGATCGTTCACGAACCAGTGCTTTGAGGCCTGTTGAACGGTATAGCCTGTCCTCTTCTGAACATGCTGATTTTTAAGGTCCTCTTCACTGGGACGGCCACCATAAGGCAATTGCCAGGGATCTTTGGTGGATGTCGGATAATCAGGGTGATTGACCATTGGGCCTCTTTCCAGCACCAGAGTCTTCAGGCCTTTTTCAGTAAGTTCCTTGGCAGCCCAGCCACCGCTGATGCCGGTCCCCACAACAATAGCATCGTAGGTATTCTTTTTTTCAGCGTCAAGATTTAAATTCATTTGAGTGAAAGTGTTTTGGGACTGTAATATAGTTTTTTGAACGATAAAAAGGAGAGTGATTTTTTTCGGCAAGGTCCTTTTAAAATCCTGAAATCGTCCGTTTTAATCAATTAGATCCACTTTATATCCGGCCTAGTGGGTCGATAGTGGCCGTTTTAAGGACTGGCGGCCTGTCCAGAGTCTGTCATTGTACTGTCTGACCACCTCACTTAGACGGGGCACACTCAGGCGATAACGTGATGCCACAATCTCCTCATTATTAAATCCGTACTCCCAAGGAAATTCCTCAGAGGTTCGTACCTCTGCTTTTCGTGTACGAAGAACCTTGCCGGGAAATAAAGGAATAATAAACTGAAATCCAGCGTTTTCACCGGCTGTGGTGACCGAAGCAAAAAAGCTGATGTCCACCATTCCCCATTGCCTGATGAGATCCATTCTTAGACCTTTATCACCAAACAAAAATCTGCCGGCACTTGCACGGGCGGATATCATTGGGAACCCGGGTAACCTCCATTCGAGATCTCCTATTAGTGTAAGCTCAGTCAACTGCTCTGAATATAATCCGGTAGAAGGCCAGAAATAATAACCTGTCATTGTTGACTCTATTCCGAAGCTGAAATTTTTATTAAGCGGTGCAAATCGGTATTGAAAATCAAATCCGTATCGGGCCGATAAAAACGTACCGGCTGTAAAGTTGAAGAAATGGTTACCGTTGTGTCCAAACCATGTTAACATTATGGGACCGGGCCTGATATTCATCTCCTGGTTATCAAGTGTGTTTCGGATTGGAAAAAGTATACCTGCATGAAGGCTGACTCCGGGTAATAAATAAAGTCTGGTGTCCAGAATCAGGTTGGTTTTATTTCTATAAGGATTAGAATAGTACCCAAAATTGGCATTGTATTCAGGCATCAGACGAAAGTGAAATCTGTAACCCTGTTGCAGGTCATTGTGTTGTCTGAAAAATTTATTCTCCTCTTTACGAATCGGTCTAAAAACGTAATCACCCTGCCGGTATGTACCCATTGGCTTGTTGTGATATAATGGAATCCAGACTACAGGTTTTTTAACAAGCCTGTGAATCTTAAGCTCGGCAAGCTGCATGGAATGAAGCGGAAAACGGAAATTTCGTTTTTCAAAAAAAATCCGGACTGTATCATCCTGATCCATGAAATGAATCTGTTCAAACCCTGCATCAAATAATTTTTTATGTAGCTCAGATTCCTGGCTGAATGCAGCCGGTATCAGAATAAGCAAACAGGAAATCCGGAGCAGCGATATTACCGTCTTTTTAAAAATGTTTTTAATGAATATAAGCTTCATTATGTCCCTGAAAAAAGAAAACCATAAGCCTTTCGGCATATGGTTTTCAGAAAATTCTTGATTTGATTTTTACTATCTGGCAATAAACTTGAATACCTCAATCCTTCGGTTGATCATTCTGTTTTCTTCGCTTGTATTAGGTACTTTAGGTTGATCAGAACCCATTCCGACAATAGCGATTCTGCCTGCTTCTATGCCACGTCTGATTAACAGCGTGCGGGCTTCATCTGCACGCTTCAGACTTATAATGTAGTTTTTTTCAGGACTGCCAATATCACAGGCGTGACCATATATCATTACATTATACTGAGGGAAGTTCTTAAGAAATATCACAGTTTCCTCAATCATAGTCAGTTCATTGGCTCCAAGCTTTTCGGAACCAAGAACAAACTTTGTGGGAGCACCATTAAGTAATGCAGGAATCTGGTTTGCTGCAGGCTGCGGGAAGTTGGCAGAGATTGGTGTCTGATTCAGCGGAATAGGATCTCCGTCACTCTTTATAATGGAAGCAGAGCGTGGTTGTGCAGTTGCAATGGCAGATTCAGCAGGACGGACCACTGCAGGCTGATTTGATACGGGGGTAGCTGCAGCCGGCGCAGGCACTTCATTAACTGTTTCGGCACTCTCAACAATTTCCTGTTTTCCCTCTATTTTAGATGGTGTGGGCTCTGCCGGCGTTCTTATCAGTACCTGAGATCCTTCCTGTTTTGCTTCCTGATTTTGCTTTGAAACAGGCGTCTGAATTACCGGTTCTGAGACAGAAACCTTGCTCTTTTTAGAGCGGGGCGTGAGCCTGTATTTGAGAGATGCTCCAACCTCAAGTCCACTGAGATCTATGGAGAAGGCCACAGGATCTTCTCCTGCGCCCGGCACGAGTGATTTAGTGTATTTTCCGAAGTGATACCGGCCTTCAATACCCAGTCCGAAATTTTCGGAGAACCAGAACTCTGCTCCCAGTTTGTTGTTCCAACCATAATTATTACCTGTAAAGGTTTTAGGCGAAATAGAGCCCGGGCCGGGGCTGACCTTACGCTCTGCCGTTTCCTGCAGGAAATAACGATTCATTCCTGCACCTGCATAAAGCGACAACCACGGTGTAACTTCCGTATTGAAGACCAGGTTAAGTGAGGCAGGGATAATGCGCTGGCTGATGCTTTCAGTTATATCATCATCCTCGAATTTAAAATCCTTTTGAAAAGTATGTTTCCATAAGCCCAGGCGACCTTCCAGACCAAGACCTTTGTACAAATGGAGCTCTCCGGAAACAGTAGGCATTCCGGCCTTTTGCTTGAAGTCTACCTCAGAAAAGTACTGGGTTGAGAATAACGCCCGCTCATCAGTGCCATCATAGGTGCGGTTCCACTGGGAATATCCGATACTGAATTTGCTTAGACCCAGCTGGGCAAATACCTGACCTGCTGAGAAAAGTAATACTAATGGGAGTAGATATTTAGATTTCATAACAATGTTGGTCAATGTGGTGGGGTTCATTAATTACCTGTTCCCTGATTATGACAGTTTCCGATTGCCTTGATGAAGGCAACTTCAATTTGGTAAACAATCTCATCCCAGAACTTAAACTCCAGATTGTTGAAGGTGCGGACTTTAGCTTTGTCAAGATCATCATCTTCTTTGACTGCTGCCTGTGCAATTATTGTAAGAGTGCTCTGATAGGACTCATAAATTATGGAATAGCTGTAATAGAAATAGAGCATTGCAAAAAACCTAACATTGATTGCAACCTCAAGGTCTGCAGGATTGCCTGACTGATTGGCTGCTGCCAAAAAGCGATCGGATGCGTCAATTAAGTCTTTTACCTGATTGGTAACTATAAGAAGATTTGCATCAAATATCGCCTTAGCCGTATTGTCTCTGAATGTTTTCCGACCGGGAATAGCGGCAAAAAGAGGATTATAAATTTCATCAAGGCCTGTGGTTTGCAACCCATTTATGTAGGTACGCCCCTCTGTGAAGGCTGCTCCGAACTGTTCCCGTGATTTATCTGCACAAATACCTGTGATCTCCTCAAAGCATTGAATTTGTCCGCAACGACCTGCACAAACCTCAACTGTGGTTGAGCCTCCATCGACAAGTTCAGATTCTTTGAAAGTTGGATAAAAGGCATTGCAAAGCCCGGGTGGAAGAACAGCAACAACAGGGTTCCCGCCATTACCCGGACCGGAACCATTGGCAGGCTCAGCCGCGGCAATTCTCCCCATCCACCCAATAACACCAAGACCACCGGGAGGAGAAACTGTCGGGAAAAGGCTTTT
>JBMTCO010000082.1:0-11800 GCA_049430945.1 Cyclobacteriaceae bacterium | reverse complement strand
TCTGCCGGAGCTTTCAGGGAAATTTTTATATAATATTAAAACAGGGAGACCGGCAGATTCAATTCAAAATATTATTCAGTCACTGTCTGCGGAAAGCATTGCGGCCTCACTGAAAAAAGATTCACAAAAAAAGACTTTCTGGATCAACATCTATAATGCGTGGTATCAGGTAATGGCGCAACGGGGTTATAAGGCACCAAAAATTTTTACAGAAAAAGCACTGAAGTTTAAGGACTTTGCACTTAGCCTGGATGATATTGAACACGGCATTTTAAGAAAGCACAGGTGGAAGTACAGCCTGGGATATTTTGGACAGCTTGCTCCCGGAAAAACAATCCTGATGCTGACTGTTGAAAAGATTGATTTCAGAATTCACTTTGCTTTGAACTGTGGAGCACGGAGTTGTCCCCCTATTGCTTTTTATGATGTAGAAAATATGGAGAACCAGTTGGAGCTTGCGTCACGTAGTTTTCTGACAACTGAAACACGGATTGATCCAATAAAAAAAACTGTCACGGTGACAAAAATTATGCAATGGTTTGCAGGAGATTTTGGTGGCACTGAGGGCCAGTTAAAAATCCTTTCCCGCTACCTTGGACGGGATTTTTCCGAGTTCCGGATTATTTACAAAGATTACGATTGGACGGAAGATCTGATGAATTTCAGATAAAGGATATTGAAGTTATCTTTCGTATTCGTAAATTTTTACTTCAGTTCTATAAACCACATCAATATGGAAAATAAAACAATGGCACCCAATATGGGAGCTCATAAGGAAATTCCGGGAAATCCATCTGTTGCGAAAAGCAGTGTAATGAAACTGAATGACCGCAGTAGCGGAAAAACATTGAAGCTGCTTACGGAGGATCAGTGGAAGTTCTGGATACATAATGGTTATGTGGTTATTGAAAATGCTGTTCCAAAAGAGCAGGCAGATCGGCTCGCAAGATTTTTATGGGAATTTGAAGAGAAAGATCCGATGGATCCGCACACCTGGTACACTGCACCCCGTGCAGAGATGCAGATGAAAGAACTTGCCAATACAGGTATGGTGGAAGTTTATAATCATCAGTATCTGTGGGATAACCGTCAATCGCCAAAGGTGCATGCTGCATTTGAAGACATCTGGGGTACTGAGAAGCTCTGGGTCACCATAGACCGCGCCAATCTGAATTTTCCAATTAAACCGGGATTTGAATACAAGGCATTTATTCACTGGGATTACGATCCTGAAACCAAACCCCAGAATGTGCAGGGTGTGCTTGCACTGGCGGATCAGGATGATGAGAATATGGGAGGATTTCAATGCATTCCGGAACTTTACAGAACGTATGATACCTGGAAATTGACCCAACCTGCCGACCGTAATTATTTTCAGCCCGATGTAAGCATGTTTGAAACTGAGAAAGTGAAAATGAAAGCAGGCGACCTTTTAATTTTCAACAGCCTGTTGCCTCACGGAATACGTGCCAACAGGAGCGGCAATAAAGTCAGACTTGCACAATACATATCAATGATGCCTGCAGAGGAAGATAATGAAACCTTAAAAGAATGGCGCATTCGTTCCTGGCGCGACAGAGTGGCACCGGAAGGGTATGCATTTCCCGGTGATCCCAGAAAATGGGAACAGACAAAATATTCAACAGCAGAATTATCGCCGCTGGGCAAGAAACTACTCGGTCTTGAGCGCTGGTGAACCGTAAACTTTCGGCTCCTCAAGAATGAGATTTGTAGCCATTCCATCGAAAACGAAGAAATGAAAAGGCAAAACGCTATACCAATATAATCTTCCCAGTAACCCTACAGGCCTGAATGTTGCAGTTTGAACGAGTTCGTGGTGGTCACCTGATTTTCTGATTCTGAATTCAAGCCAGGCTTCCCCCGGAAGCTTCATTTCAGCATAGAGTAGTAAACGCATTTCCTGTTTATCAGCAACCAGTACCCTCCAGAAATCAAGTGTGTCTCCGGGGTTTATTTCCGTTGCATTTGTCCTGCCACGTAGCAACCCCGGGCCTCCGACGAATTTATCAAGCAGTCCCCTGATCCGCCACAGAAAATATCCGTAATACCATCCGCGCTCCCCACCGATGGACCAGATATTCTGAAGCACATGTGTAGGTGAAATAGTGAATGGCTTAATCCTCTGATCTGTAAAGCATCCGTTAACCGGCACTTCCACGTGGGCAAGGAGATTCGGGTCCGGTGTGCTGGAAACAAAAGCATCTTTCCAGCTTGAAACAACTGCATTTTGTTCAACACGCTGAAAGGCCAGTGCAATTGCTTCCTTGTATGTCATGGGCCGGATTCCGAGTAATTCATTAAGATTATTAGGAGACGCCACAACTTCAACCTTCATGCTGTTAACAAGGTTAACTGCCAGCTTATAACTTGTTGCAGTCACAAAATAAAGCCAGTATGAACTCAATCGTGGAGTCATCACAGGCAGTGTAATAATCAGACGTCTGAGCTTGCGCAGTTCTGCAAGTTGCAACAACATCTGCTTGTATGTTAATACGTCAGGACCGCCAATATCATAAGCATTATCAAAAGTCTCCTCTTTGCCGAGAACACCTGAGAGATATTGCAAAACATTACGAACAGCAATGGGCTGGGTTTTTGTATTCAGCCAACGGGGGGTAATGATCAAAGGAAGCTTCTCTACCAGATCTCGGATAATCTCAAATGAACTGCTGCCTGAGCCCACGATTATTCCTGCCTTAAGTGTTGTAACCGGAATTCCGCTCGTTCGCAGAATAACATCAACCTGCGCCCTTGAGGCCAGATGTTTTGAAAGCTTTTCATGATTGATGATGCCACCAAGATAAACGATCTGACGGGCTGAGGTTTTCTGAATAATGCTGACAAAATTTTTCGCTGATTGCTCCTCGAGCTTATCAAAGTCCTCCATCTTGTCAGACATGGAATGAATAAGATAATAAGCGGCATCAATATCGGCGATTTCAGGGAAGTAAACGGGGGTATTCAGAAAGTCCACCTCCACCAGAGTGATGCCGGCGTGATCATAAATACCACCGGAAGGAAATCTTTTTTTATCACGCACACAGCAGACTACCTGATGCCCGGCCCTCAAAAGGACGGGAAGAAGGCGTTTTCCTATGTATCCGTTTGATCCGGTTAGCAGAACTTTCATAATCCTTTTGACTTTAAACCCTTAAGTTACCAAGTCCACCGTCAACTCCGATAACCTGACCTGTAATCCAGGATGATTCGTCGCTTAAGAGGAAGCAAGTGAGGTTTGCGATATCTTCAGGCGTACCCACTCGTTGTAACGGATGTCTTTTTCCTGCTGCCTCCTTCTTCTCGGGGGTGTTCAGTAAACTGCCCGCCAGCGGTGTATCTGTAAGGGAGGGTGCAATCACATTAACCCTGATTCCTGAACCTGCAAGCTCAGCTGCAATGCTTTTTGCAAATCCCTCCACGGCGCCTTTTGATGCTGCAACAGAAGCATGAAAAGGCATTCCTGCCTTTACGGCTACAGTGCTGTAAAGTACTACAGAAGATTGCCCTGCCTTTTTAAGCGCAGGAAGAAACTTTTGAATCACAGAAACAGCACCGACAACATTCTGCTGAAAGTCATTGATAAAATCCTGTGCCGTAAGACGCTGAAAGGGCTTTAAATTAATTGATCCCGGACAGTAAACAAGACCATGAATGGTATCCGGAATTCCCTGAATGATTTCAGGAGTATCTTTTGAAACATCCGCGATGGTTGTTGAAATACTCATGGCCTCCAGTTCCGGCGTATTATTGCGGGTAACTGCAAAAACTTGATGATCTCTTCTTAATAGTTCAACGGTCTTTAATCCAATACCCTTGCCCGCACCGATTACAATAAAATTTTTCATGGTCTTGAGTTTGTTTTTGTTTTCCGATTCATTCTGCAGCGGTCACTGCAATATTTTACTTCTTCCCAGTTTTGCTCCCATTTTTTTCGCCATGAAAAGGGGCGGTTACAGGTCAGACAAATTTTTTCCGGGAGATTCAATTTTTTGTGTGTCATAGTCAGAATTCCAGAGGCTGAACAGGTTGGTCGGGCCTTGCGTATGACCAGCGGCCATTCATTACCACCCGGGTGTAGGCATCCAGACCTGCACAGGTGAGAACATTTGCTTTTTCAGGATTAAAGAAACCATCTCCGGTCAGGAATTCATCAGCAGCAATAATTTTTTCTATGCTGCCAATGACCAGAATTGTTCCATTAAGGCTTAATTCCTGAGCAGACACCAGCTTCATTCCGGCCTTAACCGCACCATTTCTGACAAAAGGTGCGTTTATGCCTTCAATATTTTCTTCTTCAAATCCGCAGGTATTGAATTCAGAAATATCATCAGAAAATTTTGCAGAGGTCATGTGGACTGACTTATGCAGATCTGCAGAGATAAAATTAATAGTATAAGAACCTGTTTCCTGAATATTACTCAAGGTGTCACGTCTGACAGTTGCCGGTCTTATGAGCAGTCCCCATAGCGCGGGATCAGCACCGATGTGGATGAGTGAATTGAAAATGGCGAGATTGGATTGTCCGGATAAGGATCTTGTTCCAACAAGCACTGCCGGTCTTACGCCTGCAAGAGAATTTATCAGCGTAGCCCTGTATCTTTTTTCAAGTGATTGAATATCCGTCTTATTAAGATCCATAAATTTGATTTGAAGAGAAGTTTATTTCTGTTTGTAATGATTGTACAGACTCAAAATTTCTTTTTATCAAACGCTCTGCCTTTTTCCAGAATGCAGAAAAAGAGGGGTGGTACCCTGTAACTTCCGGACAAATCCAATCCCTGTCGTGCATGATGCCGGGATAATGTTTATTGAGCGGATGCTCTTTGTAATGAATTTCTTCTCCCTGAGTCAGTTCAAGTAATTCCTTCAGTGAACCGGAAAAAATCCGGATACCGGGGATATTGGCTGCAAGACTGAGTACAAAATCAATACAGAAACTACTGACAGGGAATTTTTCAAAAATTTCCTTTTCAAAAAAAAGGATCCTGTTAGCCTGAACATCATTCATCCATTCCGGATCCAGGTTATAGTAATTATAAATCAGGATTGGTAATCCTTTTTGAATCTCTGAAAAATTTGTTTGAGGCAACTTGGTCTTTTGAACCAATGGAATACCGGAAGTTAAATGTTCCGGCGAAGGCAGAAATGGCAATAAATCATAAGATGTATCCAGAAATGTTCCGGTCTGGATTTTTCCTGTGTATTTATTAATATTTTCCTGAGAGGCATAGTACTTTTTTGAGCTGTTGGAACCTGCAACCCACTGCCAGCTACAGGCATTGGAGGCCCAGTCGCCGTCCAGCAGATGATAGTACATCCAAAGTGCAGGCGTTTTCCAGTGATACCGGGCAATATTACAAATCAGTGAGGCAGTGTACATGCGGCAATGATTATGCATATAACCTGTTTCAAATAATTCACGGATGGCCGCATCAATTCCTTCAATACCTGTTGAAGCATTCAGGATGGACTCCGGAATATCCTGATGCCGCACATCTGTTTGCGACTGCCGGATGTCCTCATCCGGGTTTTTATGCTGCCACACACGCTGGAAATATTCTCTCCAGGCAAGTTCTTTGATCAGAATTTCACAGGATGGATAATCATATCCGGAATGAATCAGATAACGGAGGATTTCAGAGAGTGAAATAACACCCCTTGAAATATAAGGCGACAGGCGCGTAACGGCACCATTTGTAAAATTTCTGGAGTCCGCATAAAGCACAGGATCAATTGACCTGATGCGCTGTTTTATTGAATCATAATCCGAAGGAAACAAATCATTCATGATTTTAAATTTTTTCAAGAAATACTTCCGCTTTAGAGAGTAGATCCTTCCGGCGCACAGGATCCATTTTATCAAAGGTTCTGATGAGCATACCCATCCTCGGATTTTTTAAGAAAAAAGAGCGCTGCCGGTTCATGAAACGCCAGAACAGTGCATCCCATATTTCAGCCCATGGCTGGCCGGACTGATAATTACTCATCTTTAATATGTAATTACTTCCACTTATATAAGGTTTGGTACACATCAGACCACCATCTGCAAACTGAGACATTCCATAAACATTTGGAACCATCACCCAGTCGTATGCATCTATATACATTTCCATAAACCACTTGTAAACCTCATCCGGATGAATCTCACATAGAAGCATAAAATTGCCAAGGATCATAAGCCGTTCAATATGATGGTTGTAGCTTCCGGACAGGACTTTTTCGATTGAATCATCCACCGGTTTTATTCCGGTTGTACCGGTATAAAAAGAGGCAGGCATTTTACGTGACCAACCCCAGAAGTTTGATGTGCGCTGTTCTCTCCCTTTAAAAAGATAAACACCTCGAATAAATTCTCTCCATCCAATGATCTGTCTGATAAATCCTTCAAGGCTGTTCAATGGGATTTCATATTCATCTGCGGCATCCAGTGCCATGCGAACAACCTGCTGTGATGTCAACAGACCTGAATTCAACATCGGTGTGATCAGGGCATGGTGTAAAACATTTTCGTCTGAAACGATGGCATCTTCAAAATGGCCAAAGTCCTTAAAGCGGTTTTGAAAAAAATCAATCAGCCAGGCTTCGGATTGCTGATGAGTTATGGGAAAATTTACCAGGCCAATAATTTTTCCGGGGTTCTGAGGAAATAATGTTTTGGTTCTTTCATTTGCTTCCCGATGCCACTCTGAACCTCCTGTTTCAGGCAGTACAGGAGGTTTTCTGTTTTTAGGGTACTTCAGCCTGTTTTCTGAATCAAAAGTCCACTTGCCATTTGATGGACCACCTTCTGAATCAATTAGAATTCCGTGTCGCTTTCGCTGGCGGATATAAAAGTCTGTCTGGAAGTAATTTTTTCTTCCTGCAAACCATTCTGACAATGAGTCAGTTGTTTCAAGAAAGCCTGGATTATGATACATCCGGGTTTTAAATCCACAGGAATCCGCGGAAGTATTAATCCTGCGTAAAAGCCAGTCATCGACAGGGTCATAGAAATATAAAAAGCTGTAACCCTCTGAAAAAAGATTGGGTATGAGTTTACGAACGTCGCTGAGATCCTCCTCGTTTTCGATGTAGCTAACCTGAAGGTTCAACCTTCTGAGATAATCTTCATAGGCCTTCATCGATGCCCGATGATACATCAGTTTTTGCATATGGAACTGAAACTGTCGAAAAAAAAGAAACTCTTCGATCAGCATCAGATGGGATCCTTTCATCTGATCAGGAATCTGTTGGAACAACTGATTCGGAAAAATAATACTGACAGATTTCATATGTATAACCAACTCAAATCAACAAAATTCATTAATTGATGACGATGATTTTCCGACCATCCGGATTTCGGATGGATTGAATCAAATGATATACTGAATGACCGGACCTCACTCACTCCTGTAAAAAGTCAACTCACTCCACTTTGCACAAGAATTGATTCCGGCCAGTGAAACAAAAACTGGTCAGTGGGAGTTTATTTGAACTTTAAACAAAATTATATGCAGAATTATTTCAGAAATTTTAAAACTCTATTTGCAGTGCTGCTTGCAGGCGCATTGACATTTTCATGTTCAGAGGATAATGATATTAAATATCCTGATGGTCCTGAAAAAAATATCGCACAGGTGGTAACAGGATCTACGAACTTATCGATCCTTGCTTCGGCAGTTACCAAATACCCTGATCTGGTTTCTACATTGAGCGGAGATGGTTCATTTACTGTATTTGCTCCTTCAAATGCAGCATTTCAGGCATTACTTCCTGCAATCGGACAGACTAGTCTGAATGATATCCCTGAAGATGTTTTAAAAAGCATCATTCAGTACCATGTTATTGCTTCAGCAGCATTGAAATCAACTGACCTTACGACCGGTAATGTTAATGCCGTAAACGGAGAGGCTATTTCAATAAATGTTGCTTCAGGCGTTAAAATTAATACCTCAACCAATGTAACAGTTGCAGATGTCGAGGCAACGAATGGTATTGTTCATATTGTCGATGCTGTCCTTGTAAACCCAAGCATCAGACCCATTGTTGGAACCATCGTGGCTCCCGCATATTTCAATAAGAATTTCTCCACCCTTATTGCAGCAGTTAAAGCAGCAAGTCCTTCAATTCTTACCACGCTTCTTGGAAATGGACCTTCCAACAAAAAGCTCACACTTTTTGCACCTACCAACGATGCATTTGCTGCAGCAGGAATTACATCTCTTCCAAACCAGGCTACACTTGACGCAGTTCTTACCTATCATGTTATTGATGACGAAGTTCTTGCAAGTGAATTACCTTCAGGAAGCGCAGCAATCACAACCCTTAATGGTAAATTTTATTTGAGCAATAACGGCGCAAACGGAGTATTCATCAATGCAAAAACTCAGGTGGTTGCTACTGACATCCAAGGTTCAAATGGTGTTGTGCATGTTATTAACAGAACGCTTCTGCCTCCTTCACAAACCATTGCAGCTATCGCAGTTGGTCTTTCAACAGGTTCTGCACCTCAGTTTACACAACTGGTTGCTGCCCTTGCAAGAACAAGTGGCACCGATACTGATCTTCTTGCAGCTGCATCAGATGAAACTGCAAACCTCACAGTCTTTGCACCTACAGATGCCGCTTTTGAAGCCCTTTATACTGCTCTTGGAGTAGACGGAGTTGAAGAGATTGATCTTGCAATACTCACTGCGGTGCTAAAGCATCATATTGTTCCAGCCAGGGTATTCTCAACAGATCTGACAAATGGTACTGCATCGACTCTTAATGGAGATATCACAATCAGTGCAACCAATGGTACCATCCAGGATGGCCAGGGTAACACAGCAAATCTCAGCTCAAATGCAGGTCTTCTTAATGTACTTGCAACCAATGGTGTAATCCACACAATTGATAAAGTGTTATTGCCACAATAATTTCATAGTTTATATTTGCCATTGCCCCGTATACCCCAGGTATGCGGGGCAATGGTCATTTTTAACCTAACCCAAATTATTAAAAATCCCTATCCGGAATGTTCAGACTCAAATACAGATACCTGTTCATTCTGCTTCTGTCGATCTACTCTTTTCTCAATATCCTGTTTACCTCAGGCGACAGACTGGTAGGCCCGGATTTACCAACCGGTGTACTGTTTGCCGTCATTACACTGATTATTTTCGGAATCTGGGAATTCAACCGGTTTTTTGAATCTTTTCTTGGGAACATTAATGAGTTTTTAAATAAGGCCATTCACCCACTGATCATTCTTTTTGGTCTGAGCTGTTTCGGGGTATTTGCAATTATCAACGCGGTCTTGTTCATTATGACCAATTTCAATGCGCCTGCCATAAGCTGGTCGCAGGAAAATCTGTTGTTGTTGCTCACTTTTGGCTTCCGGATCAATCTGTTTTTAAACTCCATTAATGGCATATATTTTTATATGACCCGGCTTCGCCGAACTGAACTGGAAGCTGCACAGCTGAAAAAAGAAAACCTGGAGGCACAATTTGAGGCGCTCAGAAGCCAGATTAATCCACACTTTCTGTTTAACTGCCTGAATGCACTTTCTACTCTGGTTTACAGAGATGCCGATATTTCTGCCAAGTTCATTGCACAGCTTTCAAATGTGTACCGGTACCTCCTTTATAACCAGGAAAAAAAGATTGTTACACTAAAAGAGGAACTTGATTTTCTGGAGTCCTATCTTTTTCTGCTTAAAATCCGTTTTGGAGAAAATATTGAAATCAGAAAAGAGATTGCCCAAAAAAGTGAAGAGCAGCATGTACCGCCGGCGGCACTTCAGATGCTGATTGAGAACGCAATTAAACATAATGTTGTATCTTCACGGAAGCCATTAAGGGTAGAAATTCTTTCAACCGGTGAATCTGTAGAGGTTATCAATAACCTGCAGGAAAAATCAGTTAAAGAAGAATCTACCCATATCGGACTTGAAAATATCCGAAGGCGCTATGCCTTTCTAACCGAAAAAGAAGTAATCATAACAAAAACTGAATCAGCTTTCAGGGTTTCCATTCCACTTATAAGTATTGAATCATGAAAACGATAATTGTAGAAGATGAAATTCTTGCAGCGGACAGGCTTGCAGACCTTATAAGATCAGCAGAACCGTCAGCAATCATCACCGAACGGTTTGACACGGTTCAGGATACTGTCAACTTTTTTCAGGCCGGCGGAACAGCAGACCTGATTTTTATGGACATCCAGCTGGCCGATGGTAAGAGTTTTGAAATCTTCACCCATGTCGATGTTAAGATTCCTGTCATTTTCACAACAGCTTATGATCAGTATGCGCTTGAAGCCTTTAAGACCAACAGCATTGACTATCTGCTGAAGCCTGTTCAGATTGAAGATCTTCAGCGGGCTATCGGAAAATATAAAGGACTTAATAAATCAGGTGGTCCTCTCGGTGAGTCAGAACTGGATGCCATCAGGCAACTCCTAAGACAGTCCGCAGGAGAATTCAAAGAACGGATCATGATCAAATCCGGCAATAAACTTCAGTATAAGCCGGTTGATTCAGCAGCTTATTTCTACGCCGACGGAAAAGCAGTTTATATGGCTGTTCGGGGAGAAGGAACAAGATATCTTATTGATCATACACTCGAGGAGCTTGAAAAAATTCTGAACCCAAAATTTTTCTTTCGTATCAGCCGTAAATTTCTGGTGAACTTCAACGCAATTGCAGAACTGCGTGGTCTGGTAAGTTCAAAGCTTGAAATCAAACTTAATCAGCCCTGCGAACACGAACTGGTTGTAAGCCGCGAACGGGCTGCGGATCTGAAAGTATGGCTTGATCGGTAATGCCATTCAGAAATTTTATAAAATTCACATTCGTCCTCGCCGGACTTTTTTTCAGTCCGGAAAAAACGCTCGCCCAGTCTCTTTTACCCGACCGAATGTCCGGACAATGGACAGGCTATCTTCAGATATGGTCTAACGGGGTCAGAAAAGACAGCGTCCGGGTAATTCTGACCATTTCACCGAAAGACCGTACCAGCTGGCAGTGGAAAATGGAATACAAGTCTGATAAGGCCCCCATGGTTAAGGATTACACCATCCGATTGAAAGACAGGGAAAAACAGATTTTTATAACAGATGAAGGCGGCGGTGTGGAGCTGGAAGATTATGCATTTGGTGACAAGATGTTCAGCCTATTTGAAACACAGGAATACTGGCTTACAGGCACTCAGGAGTTAAAAGATGGAAAAATTATTTTTGAAGTAACGGCCGGGAAGAAATCAAGAACACTTGATGTCGGTGTAACAAACTATGCCGTGTCCAGTATGCAACGAGCAGTTTTGAAACGAGTTAATCAGTAATCAAAAGACTTTATGATCAATAAAATTATCAATGTCGTGGCACTTGCAGCGGTGATTTATGTCAACTATCTGGCAAATGCACTTCCCATTAATGGAAAAACAACGGGAGCACTGTCAGATCAGTATGCCAATCTTTTCGTTCCTGCAGGTCTGACCTTTGCCATTTGGGGGCTGATTTATCTGCTGCTGATTATTTTCGTCATCATTCAGTTTCTTCCTGCATTTAATTCTTCTGCCACGAACGGGTACTGGTTTGCGCTTAGCTGCCTGTTTAATATCTCATGGATTGTTGCCTGGCACTATGAGCAGATGATTTTATCTGTGCTGATTATGCTCGGTCTATTAATCACACTCACAATTATTAACCTTGGGCTCACACAGGAAAAGCAACAGTTCCTTAAAATTGTTTTTGGCGTCTATCTGGGGTGGATTCTCATAGCCACCGTAGCCAATACAACCGCAGGACTGGTTTCCGC
>JBMTCO010000081.1:0-11949 GCA_049430945.1 Cyclobacteriaceae bacterium | reverse complement strand
AAAATTTTACTGCCAAAAAATATACCCCACAATCATTATAATAATGATGATGATAATCCGGTGGTATATATTCACTCTGTTACCCCGGCGCTGGATTTTGATTTATTGATTGAAAATCTGGTCGGACTGGCCGCTGACGGTAAAAGTAAAAATGGTAAGTATGGCCTTGTTCAGGAGCTGGTCTCACTCAAGTACCTGGACAGCACATCATATCTTGCCGACATACCTGTCGGTATGCAAAAAGTTATGATGAACATCATTGCTCCGATAGGCCGGTTACTGGGTTACCGAGCTGTTTATAAAAAGTATTCAGGTGTAGAAAAGTAGCTGCAGCCGAATCTTTTTTGGCCTGCCGGCGGGTAGGGTTTGATTGAAATTGAGTTGTTTTCCAATAGAATTGGCTCTTATGAAGCTAAATATTGAAGTCTAGGTTCAATTCTCATGCCTGATAATTTTTATGATTCTGAAATAAAATGAAGCTAAAATTAATTTTCGGTCGTAACAGCTACAGCAAGGTCAATAGGACGGGCTCAGCTATGATCATCTTCATTTTTTGTCTCGCGTTTTCAACCACAATGACAGGACAAAATCAAATGCCCGAAGCGGTGGGCGGAAGAATTGAACGAATGGAAAATTTTAAATCTGAATATATCACGCCACGGAATATCGATATCTGGTTACCGGAAGGTTATCCGGGTTCTGATGATTATGCTGTGTTGTATATGCATGATGGACAAATGCTGTTTGACCCGGCCCGGACCTGGAATAACCAAGCCTGGAATATAGATGATGTGGCCTCAAAACTAATTGCAGAAGGTAAAGTCCGAAGCTTTATAATTGTTGGTATCTGGAATGGCGGTTCAACAAGACACAGAGATTATTTCCCTCAATATCCATTTGATAGACTAAAAAGAAGTGAGAAGGATACAGTTGTTGCGCAGTTACAAAGGGCGGGAAGGACTAAAGATGAATTTAAGCCTCGTTCAAACGATTATTTAAAGTTTATTGTCAAGGAACTTAAGCCCTTTATTGAAAAGAAGTACGCAGTAAAAGGCACCAGGGAAAACACTTTCATTGCAGGCAGCAGCATGGGTGGACTCATATCGATCTATGCTATTTGTGAATACCCGGAGGTATTCGGCGGCGCTGCTTGTATGTCAACGCATTGGGTTGGGACATTTACGCCTGAAAACAACCCTGTTCCGGATTCATTTCTACACTATCTGAGCAGAAAAATTCCTGATCCGACCAATCACAAAATTTACTTTGATCTTGGCGACCGTACTCTGGACGCACTGTATCCTGAAATTCAGAGGAAGGTAGATATTGTAATGAAGAACAAGGGTTATACCACGGAGCGCTGGATCACGAAATATTTCCCTGGAGAAGACCACAGCGAGAAATCCTGGAATAAAAGACTTCATTTTCCGGTTGAATTTTTACTTGGGAAATAGTCTTTCGCATGTGTGATTTTAAAGAGTATGATTTGGTTTCAAATCAATCAGTGATTTTTCTGCACGGCTTTTGTCATTTGGTACAAGGTGTCCGGATGGATTCTTTATTTTTACCTGTCAATGAGAATCAGCTCCAGCATCTTTATCCTTTTTATCCTCTTTAATGTGCTATGCAGGACCGGCATCGCCCAGAATTTTTCCACCTACGAACAATCAATTCCCGGAACAGGCATAACATTTAAAATGGTTCCCGTTACGGGGGGGCAGTTTACAATGGGTAGTCCGGCCACTGAACACGGGCGGGAGCCGGATGAAACTCAGAAAACCGTTACAGTGAGTTCTTTCTGGATGGCAGAAGCTGAGGTGACTTTTGCTGAATGGGATGCATACTTCAAAGATGCTTCTCTTCCTCAAAGCAAAAACATTGATGGTATCACCCGTGCAACGCCTCAGTATATTGATCTTACCTGGGGCATGGGCCGCGGCGCAAATCACCCGGCCAATAGCATGAGTCAGCTGGCAGCGATGATGTACTGCAAATGGCTCTACACCCGCACCGGAATTTTCTATCGGCTTCCAACAGAAGCTGAATGGGAATATGCATGCAGGCAGGGAAAAACTCAACAAAACAATCCTGATCCGGTTGCATGGTTTCGTCAGAACAGCGGTGGAAAGTTTCATCCTGTGGAAGGAAAGAAGCCCAACGCCCTCGGTATTTATGATTTGCTTGGAAATCTCAGTGAGTGGACGCTGGATCAGTATGATGCCGCCGGTTATGAGGCGCTTGCTTCCAGAGATCCCCTGGCTGCTCCTGCTGCCAAATATCCCCGTGTAACACGCGGAGGTTCTTATATGGATGAATCTTCCGCCCTCAGGTGCAGCAACAGAATTCCTTCCGCTGCTTCATGGAACCAGCGCGATCCTCAGATTCCCAAAAGTAAATGGTGGCTGACCGATGGCATGTTCGTCGGATTCAGGGTTGTAAGGCCTTCGAAGGAGCCTTCAGAATCAGAGGCCATCCGTTTTTACGATGCTTATTTGAAATAGCCGTCAGACGGATAGAGCATCTTGCCGGCGGATGAGCATCTGTGCGCCCGCCTGTTACTTTCGTTTCATCAATTACCCGCAGATGAAACCCATTAAAATCGCCATTGTAGAGCATGACACCGCCACACGGATGATGCTGACCGGAATGCTTCCTTCCCTCAGCCGCGGCTCGGTGCAGATCCTGATGGAAGCGGCTACAGGTGCCGAGCTTTTATACAAGTTGTGCCGAGAACTTCCTGATATCGTGTTGCTGGACATGTTCACGCCTGTAATGGAGGGGATAGAGACTTCGGGTTATCTGCAGGCCTTATTTCCCGAGGTCACTATTGTTGCACTGGCATCCGACCATGATGACTTTGATCCTGCGCTTATGGAGATACTGAACATTAAATCTGTTTTGCTACGCAATCAGCCCCTGGAGTTTATGGCTGCTGCCATTGAGGCCATATATGCCGGAAATGTAGTCCTTCCAAAAGCAAAGCAGTCTGAATCTTTGAGCTCAGAGCGGCAGGTAATCAAATCCGGATTTCTGCTGCCACACCAGCTGTACAATGCAGGCAGGGAAGAGGTTGTATAGTTTGCAGGGTAGAGAAAATACAGATGACTTAATATTCCGGAAGTGTTCAATTTTCTGCCTTTTCAGGGCTTTCCGTAATGAAAATTGAACCTGATGCGGCACCACGAACCTGATAAATGATTGAAGGTTTTCTGTTTTGGTCAGAACATTGATGCTAAAAAATTTAGTAATATTGTTTCCCAATGCAACAGCTTCAATCCCAGATTCTTCATCTTGATCTGGACGCTTTTTTTGTATCCGTGGAGTGTAAGATGAATCCCCGTCTGAAGGGGCGGCCGCTTATTGTGGGCGGCAGCAGCCGGCGTGGGGTAGTGGCAGCCTGCAGTTATGAGGCGCGCAGGTTTGGCGTGCACTCCGCCATGCCGATGTATCTCGCCCTCCAGCTTTGTCCTGATGCCACGGTGATTTCCGGTGACATGGAGCTTTATACACGCCATTCTCAGCTTGTGACCGAAGTGATTGCGGACAGGGCTCCGCTGTTTGAAAAATCTTCGGTGGATGAGTTTTATATAGATGCGACAGGGATGGACCGTTTCTTCGGGACTTTCCGGTGGGCATGTGAACTGCGTTCACATATCATGAAAGAGACAGGTTTGCCCATCTCCATGGCGCTCTCGGTGAATAAGATGGTTTCCAAAGTAGCTACGGGTGAGTTTAAGCCGAATGCGGAGAAGCAGATTGACGCGGGCACTGAACAGGATTTTCTGGCTCCGCTTCCGGTTGAGAAGTTGCCGATGGTGGGCAAGCAGACGGCATCCTTTCTGTACGATATGGGTGTGCGGACAGTTTCTACCCTGCGTGAGATGCCGGTGAAATATCTTACGCATGCGTTCGGACAAAACGGCCTTGTGCTCTGGAAGCGGGCCCACGGCATTGATGACACACCTGTAGTGCCTTATGTGGAGCAAAAGTCCATCTCCACCGAGACTACTTTTGGTCAGGATACCACTGATGTGAAAATGCTGCGTTCCGTACTTACTTCCATGGTAGAGAAGACGGGTTATGAGTTGCGTGGTCAGGGCCGGCTTGTTTCCTGTGTGACTGTTAAAATCCGTTACGCCAATTTTGATACAGAGACCCGGCAGGCCCGGATTCCCTATACCTGTTCTGATCAGCATTTACTGCGGATTGTACATGAACTTTTTGAAAAGCTTTATTCGCGCCGTATGCTGATCCGTCTGGTCGGGGTGCGGCTTAGCGGACTGGTCCGTGGTTCAGCGCAGACCAGCCTGTTTGAAGATACCGGGGAGCAGATGAGTTTATATGCTGCCATTGACCGAATCCGTGATCGTCATGGAGCAGATAAAGTAGTGAGGGCAGCGGGGATTAAAGAATGATTAATTCGTTTGATTTAGCGAGTGAAAACAACTCGGTACTTATCGCAGGAAATATTCCGGGATTTTATCAGGAAATAACCCCTGATCCTACCAGCTCTTCGCCGTCATACCATGCAGCAAACTGGCCCGGTGTAATTCCGCGCTGAGGGCGTTCAAATAAGATATACAGTCCTTCAGCCTGCATGATCAGTTCACAAGGCTCCAGCGGCTGTCTGTAACGAATCCGTGCTTTAAGCTTTTTTCGCTCTCCGGTGGTAAGTGATAAATCAGGTCTGACCCAGTGTACTTCCGGTGCAGGAATAAATAAGGCAGGACGATACAAACCCGGATGGTTTTCCCCCATGCCCATGTAAATGATGTTCTCCTGTGTATCCGTTCCGATTATAAAAACAGGCTCCGGAAAGCCACCCATGTTCAGCCCTTTTCTCTGCCCGATTGTATAGTAGTGCGCACCTCTGTGCCGGCCTGCAACTTTTCCGCACCCGGGATCATAACGGTAGGGTGCAGCCATGGAAACATAATCAGCGTGGGTGCTTCTTTCTGTATATACCGGCGAACCTGCATCAACCAGGATAACATCACCCTCCTTTGATTTCAGTTGCTGTTGTAAAAAATCAGGGAGATGAACCTTGCCTATAAAACACAATCCCTGTGAGTCTTTTTTTGCCGCTGTGGCCAGTCCGATCTTTGAAGCAATTGCCCTGACTTCACTTTTCTGAAGCTCACCAATCGGAAACAGTGCTTTCTCAAGCTGCTGTTGTGTAAGCTGACACAAAAAATAGCTTTGATCTTTGTTGTTATCCTTGCCAGCAAGCAGCCGGTAAACCTTTTTACCGTTTATAATTTCTTCTGACTTCCGTGCGTAATGTCCGGTTGCCACGAAGTCGGCTCCCAGCTTCATGGCTGCATTCAGAAAAATATCAAACTTGATTTCCCGGTTGCACAGAACATCGGGGTTGGGCGTTCTGCCTTGCTCATATTCCCGGAACATATAATCCACGATCCGGGTTTTGTATTCAGCACTCAGGTCTATAGTCTGAAATGGAATTCCCAGCTGCTGGGAAACGATTACGGCATCATTACTGTCGTCAAGCCACGGACATTCGTCGCTGATGGTTACGGAATCATCGTGCCAGTTTTTCATGAACATACCAATGACCTCATAGCCCTGCTCTTTGAGCAGGTATGCGGCAACACTGGAGTCCACTCCGCCTGATAATCCGACCACTACACGCTTTGACATTTTTTTATTCCGTTGCCGGCTCGCTCAGAAGTTTACTGATGGTTGAATTAAAGTCTTCCATGAACCTTTCATAGTGTACTCCTGTTCCGGGTCCGCTGAATCCTGTATGAATTTTTTTCACCTTGCCATCCCGACCGATGTAAAAGGTAGTGGGAAAGGCCACCACCTTTTGGAGACCGGGCAATGCTTCGGCTGCTTTCTTCTTATCCTTATTGCCTGCAATCAGAACAGGGTATTCCACCTTCAGTCTGTCCGTCATTTTCTTAACTCTTCCGGAGGCGTAATCAAAGTCATCCTTTGATTCAAATGCGAGGCCCACGACTTCCACACCGCGGTCTTTATTTTTCGGATACCATCCTGCGAGAAATTTTGTTTCATCCATACAGTTGGGGCACCAGGTTCCCAGCAACTGAACGATCACCACCTTGTTCTTAAATCTTTCATCCGTGCTTTTGATTTGCTTTCCTGCCGCATCAGGGAATGCAAAATCAAAAGTTTCAACCCCATCTTTCAGCATGGTCAGTGATCCTGCATCCGGCAGTGTGGCTGACGGATCAAGTTTACCTTTCCAGGTCTGTTTCCATTTTTTGCCGGAGTAATAGGTTCCGGTGATGCTGTCGGTTGAGTGTTTTTCTGCTGTAAACAGAAAGGCATGATTTCCATCCAGCACAGACAGATTAAGTTTTCCGTTCACGACATTTCCTTCAAGATATCTGTAATCTCCGAGTGGAGTCAGAAAGGTACCTGTTACATTATTACCCTTCTGTTCAAGAATAGCCACTGCTTTAGTTGTGTCTTCTTCATTTGTAAAGACTGAGGCATAAGTTCCGGAGAAATTAATTGCCGGCTCGGCGTCTGCATTTGAAAAACGGAATTCCTGTCCTGCAGCCGCAACGAAAGGCAACCGGTAATTTTTTTCATAATTCTTGATGAAATATCCTTTAAGTGAATCTCCTTCCCACTTTGCCCTTAATTCGGAGTCAAAAATGTGCATCACCATTACCAGAGAATCACCCTCTTTGCGAAGCTCGTCCAGTACAAGTCGCTCTCCGGCATTTTTAAGAATCACCTCATACTTTCCATCATTAAGATTGACATCAAAGTTGAACGGCACTTCGGTGCCCTGGAGTTTGATTACACCTCGCCAGGGACCGTTTTTAAGTTCAAATGAATCAGGTTCCTGCGTACATCTGGCGAAGATGAGTCCTGATATCAGTGCCAATAAGAGCGTTTTGCGCATATTTTTCATTTTCAAAACGCAAAAATGCGATAAATCGTTCTTTCGGTACTCATTTTCAGGGCATGAATGCCCGATGGTTGTGGAAAATCGTTTTTTAGCGGAAATTGAGCAGTTGTTTTTATAATCAAAATTTATGGCAGGTCGTTTTTGCAAATTCACTATTCCCTGTTTTTCCATTTTCTTTCTGCTGATTTTATTACAGGGAACCGCGCAGCGCAAGCCGGTCCTCTCGCAAATTGATTTACCCCACAGCTATTATTTTCGGGAGATGTATTTGCCCGGGCTGACCTCAGGTCCGTCGTCTGCCGACTGGACGGCAGATGGTTCTTCTGTAGTCTTTTCAATGGCCGGAAGTCTGTGGATTCAGTACCTGAATTCTGAAAGTGCACAACAGTTGACGGACGATGACGGCTACGATTATCAGCCTGATGTTTCGCCGGATGGAAAGTCTGTGGCTTTTGTTCGTTACACCGGCTATGCCATGGAGCTCATGTTACTTGATTTGCAATCGGGCAAGGCGACCGCGCTGACCACTGATAAATTTGTCAATCTTGAACCGCGCTGGTCGCCTGATGGAAAATCACTTGTCTTTGTTTCAACGCGTGGTACCGGACATTTTCTGATTTATACTGCGGAAGTCAGTAACGGACAACTTGGAAATTTAAAATGCCGGACACCTGATCGTAAGAGTCAGGTTAAAAGGTACTACTATTCAGCGTGGGATCACGGGCTTCACCCCGTTTGGACGCCTGACGGCAAGTCGCTGATTTTTGTTTCCAACCGGGAGGTTGCTCATGGAACCGGAGATCTTGTAAAAATGGATCTGAGTTCAGGAGAAATTTCAACACTGCTTAAAGAGGAAACAAACTGGCGGCTGAGTCCTGATATTTCTCCTGATGGTTCACGAATTATTTACTCAAGCTATGCGGGTCGCAATTTTAATCAGCTCTGGTCTGTTCCGGCGGGAGGCGGATATCCGCTGCCGTTCACAATCGGGGACTATGATAATTTTTCGCCACGATGGTCGCCGGACGGAAAGTCTGTGCTGATGATTTCCAACAGGGAAGGAAATACTGCATTGTGGGTTCTTGATGTGTTTTCCGGCGCTCAGCAAATGGTTCGCACGCCGCAGTTGACATACCGTAATCCGAGACAACCATTGAAGCTTGAAATAAGAGATGAAAGGGGCGTGGTTGTTCCGGCCCGCGTGAGCATTACCGACAGTCGCGGAAAGTTTTATGCGCCAGCTCAGGAATGGATCCAGGCGGATGATGCCGTATTCACGGCATTACAAAAATTTGAGTATCACTATTTCCATACTTCAGGACAGCCTGAACTCTCAGTTCCGAATGATAAACTTCTGATTACTGTTTCCCATGGCCCGCGCTATGAGGTTTTCAAATTGAATGTTGATGCGACCAAGCCTGTTATCGGGCCGGTGAAGATTGTATTAAAACCATTTGTAATACCCACAGGCTTCGGACCATTTCATTCAGCTGATCTTCATCTTCACATGAATTATGGAGGTAACTATCTGAATACTCCGCAGCGATTGTTAAAACAGGCTGCTGCAGAAGATGTTCAATATTTGTTTAATCTGATCGTCAACAAAGAGCAGCGTGTTCCGGATGCTTCCCGATTCACTACAGAGTCAGTCGTTTCTCCATCGGGCAATGCGATGATGATGTATGGTCAGGAATTCCATACAAGTTTCTGGGGACATCTCGGGTTGCTGAACCTGAGCAATAATCTTATAACTCCTGGATTTGCCGGTTATCCTTACACATCTGTTGCAAGTATTTTTCCGGACAACAACAGTGTGATTCGAAGTGCGAGAGCTCAGGGGGGGCTTTCCGGATATGTTCATCCTTTTGAAGTTTCAGAAGTAATCCCTGTTCCGGCAGCAGGATTGACTAATCAATTGCCTGTCAGTGCTGCGCTTGGACTTGTGGATTATTATGAGCTTATCGGATTTTCTGATCACCGCGCTTCAGAGTTTGTCTGGCATCAGTTATTGAATTGTGGGTTGCGCATTCCGGCCGGTGCAGGAACAGATCTGATGGGAAACTACAGCAGTCTTCGGGGGCCGGTGGGGTTAAACCGCGTTGTGGTTCAGGGTTCAGGTCTGCTTAACAAAAACACTTTGATTGATAAGATTAAGTCAGGGAAATCCTTTGTTACAAATGGTCCATTGATTGGTTTTTCAGTGAGCGGTAAACTTCCGGGTGATATCATTTCAATTCCGGATGCAGGAACAACCCTTAGCTATACCGCATTTCTGAGAAGTCAGATTCCTGTTGATTTTCTTGAGGTCATTTGGAATGGTAAGGTCGTAGCTACTCATGTGCTGACGGACACAAAGCGTTTTGCAGATGTACAGGGTAAGGTTAAAGTAAGTGGACCGGGCTGGCTGGTACTCAGGACAGGAAGCAATAATGCGCAGGCTGATCTGATGGATCTTTATCCTTTTGCGACCACCAATCCTGTGTATGTGGAGACCCAGTCGCAGATGCTTTATGTTTCCAAAGAGTCGGCTGCATGGTTTGTTCCATGGGTACAAGGCATTCGTCAGGCAGTAACTTCTTTCAGTGAGTTCCGGTCGGAGGCAGAGCGAAAGCAGATACTGGCAGATGTTCAACTTGCCCTTGAATTTTACGAAAATCATGCAGGACCACCGCCGGTAAAAAAGAAATGATCATGAGGGTTAGCTTCTTTTTGTTTTTTATTTTTTTCGGAGGATTCGCCCAGGATCATTCGCTGAACATTATCCGTGAGCAGGTGATGATCCCGATGCGCGATGGTGTAAAACTTGGTGCGATCGTTTACAGGCCGGAGGCGTCGGGTAAGTACCCGGTGTTGGTTTACCGTACGCCGTATGGTGCGGAGGACTATGACAAGACTTCACAGTTTCCGCGTAAGGCTGCAAAGCAGGGATATGTTGTTTTCCTGGTTGATGTACGAGGTCGTTTTATGAGCGAAGGGGACTTTGAGGCCTACCGGAATGAAAAGAAAGATGGTTATGATTTGATCGAGTGGAGTGCAGTACAGCCTTATTCTAATGGGAAAGTTGGTACTTACGGAGGATCCTATCCCGGTATCGTTCAGTGGCAGGCAATGTCAGAACATCCGCCGCATCTTGCTGCTGCGGCACCTGAGATGACACCGATTGGCAGTCATGATTTCATGTATTATGGGGGCGCGTTTTCTCATCCCTGGCTTGACTGGTTCATGCCTTACATTTTTGGGGATAAGCGCAGAAGGGCGGGAGATACTTCCGGGCCATGGACCGATGAGGAGTCAGAGGAGTCCTGGAATAAAATGGATCGCCGAAGTTTTTATCAGTTTCGTCCGTTGGACCAAATTCCAATCATGAAGAAATATGCACCGGAGTATTTTGAATGGCTGCATCATCCGGATTCTTCTTCCTGGTGGGATTTTTTAAATACAGCGAATGAATTTAAAAATTTCAAGGCTCCTGTATTTCTGGAAAGCGGATGGTATGACGCGGCCTATGGTCCGAAAGGAGCATCTGTTGCTTACAATAAAATGAAAACGGAAGCGGCAACGCAAGCTGCTCGAAGCGGAACTATTCTGATGCTCGGGCCATGGAATCACACCTCACTGAATGTATTCAAAACAAAATTCGGGGAGCTTGAATTTGGTCCAAATGCAGGCTTCGATTACGATGCCGCGCTTCTGAGTTGGTTTGATATGCAGCTGAAGGGATCACCTGAAAATCAGGTTCTGCCGCCCGTAAGTATATTTGTGATGGGCGAAAATAAATGGAGGGCTGAAAATGAATGGCCACTAAGCAGGGCAAAAGAAACTCATTTTTCAATTCAGACTACGGGGTCAGTGCCCGAAAAAAAAATGGAGGGATCTTTGGTTCTGCGTGATAGTTTTCAAAAATTTATAAAGAATTCTGACAGTTTTGTTTTTGATCCTGCCAATCCTGTGTGGGATAAATCCTACGAAAAGTCCTATCCGTATGATCACCGTGAAATTGAAAGTCGCAGCGACATGCTTGTATTTACTTCCGCGCCACTTGAGTCGGATATGGAAGTTACCGGCGAAGTTGCAGTTGAGCTTTATGTAAGTTCAACTGCAAAAGATACAGACTTCACCTTTACTCTTTGCGATGTTTTTCCGGATGGCACTTCCATAAATCTTCATGGACTGGATGCAGGTTTCCTGCGAATGCGTTACCGTAACGGCAAAGACCATCAGGAGTTGATGAAGCCCGGTGAGATTTATAAAATCCGGATTGGCGATGTTTATACTTCCAATCTTTTTCGGAAGGGTCATCGCATCAGGCTCACGATTTCCTCAAGCATTGCGCCGCACTATGACCCCAATCCGAATACAGGTACTGAAATTGCTTCTGAATCGGTATTGAAGCCGGCGGTTAACTCTGTGTGGAGCGGTCCGAAGTTTCCTTCAGTTTAGATTTTGCCGGTAATTCCTGCAGTCAAAAAAGGTGCCCCATAACCACATAAGCCAGCGTTGTAAGTGCCAGCACTGCCACCGTGTATGGAAGCTGCGTGATCCCGTGCGTCATGGTCGGGATGTTGGTTGATGCTGCTGTAAGAATGGTACTATCGCTGTAAAAGGCCGCATTCGATCCGAATGCGCCTGCGCCGACTACCACGCTTACAGCCATCCAGACATTTGCATCCAAGCTTTGTGCCAGCGGGATGATGATCGGAATGGCAATTACATATAAATCCCATGAAGAGCCTGTAAGAAATGCAATGGTGGCCAGGGTAATAAACGCAATAGCCGGAAACATTTCTCTGCTCATCAGTGGTGATACTCCATTGATGACATATTGCACCAGGTGCAGATCGTCGTTGACAAGTTTGAGTGCAAAGGCGAGGATGACAAGTATGATCGGAAATAAGATTGTGTTAAATCCGCCGAGAATCGCTCCTGAAATCTGACGAAGGCTGAGTGCCCGGCTTGCCGCGAAATATATGAAAGTGAAAAAATTTGCGATGAGTGCACCTTTCAGTGCGTCAAAATCAAAATAAACAGTTGCAGCCATCAGCACC
>JBMTCO010000080.1:0-12020 GCA_049430945.1 Cyclobacteriaceae bacterium | reverse complement strand
CAATTAAAATATCCTTCTGACCAAGGTTTACAATGGCTTCACCAATGGCCGCATCTCCGTGAGGATGATATTGCATGGTGCTACCAATCACATTCGCAACTTTATTAAAACGGCCATCATCCATTTCACGAAGGGCATGCATAATTCTGCGCTGTACCGGTTTGAATCCATCCTGAATCCGCGGAACTGCCCGCTCCATAATTACATAAGAAGCATAGTCGAGAAACCAGTCCTTATACAAACCATCCACCTGAATCAGATGCCCACTCTCCTGCCCACGCTCTGTTTCAATTTTTTTAACACTCTTTTTCTGCTTACTCATATCACTAAACTATTGTGGGGTTAAACTGCTTCCTCGCCTTCAGCCTGTGCATCGGTCAGTAACTCTTCAGCCCGGTCAAGCTCAATCCTGAGGTTATCAATAATAAAGTCCTGACGCTCGGGGGTATTTTTTCCCATATAATATTCCAGAACTTTAATCAGGTGACTTTCCTTGTTAATAAGCACAGGCTGAAGCCTGATCCGTTCGCCTATGAATGCACCAAATTCATCAGGTGAAATCTCACCCAAGCCTTTAAACCGTGTAATTTCCGGCCTGCTCCCAAGCTGTTTTACAGCAGCCTGCCGCTCTTCATTACTGTAGCAGTAAATGGTCTCCCTTTTATTTCTTACCCGGAACAATGGTGTTTCAAGGATATAGACATGACCTGCTTTCACAAGCTCAGGGAAGAATTGCAAAAAAAAGGTCATAAGCAGGAGTCTGATATGCATTCCATCCACATCGGCATCCGTTGCAATAATGACCTTGTTGTATCTTAATCCCTCCAGCCCATCCTCAATATTTAGTGCATGCTGAAGAAGATTAAACTCCTCATTTTCGTAAACAACTTTCTTAGTAAGACCAAAACAGTTCAATGGTTTTCCACGAAGGCTGAATACAGCCTGTGTCTCCACATCCCTTGATTTTGTAATGGAACCGCTCGCCGAATCACCTTCGGTAATGAAAATCATAGTGTTTTGTCCGTCCGCTGCCCTATCCTCGTCAAAATGAAGCCGACAATCTCTGAGTTTTCTGTTATGCAAGTTGGCCTTTTTCGCTCTTTCATTGGCCAGTTTTTTAATTCCCGCAATCTCCTTCCTTTCACGTTCAGATTGCTGAATTCGCTTAAGCATAGCCTCCGCATCCTTAGGGTGGGTATTCAGGTAAATCTCAAGTTCACGAGCAACAAAATCACCCACGTAATTTCTTACCGAAGGGCCATCCGGCGCCATATTGACGGATCCGAGCTTGGTTTTGGTCTGAGATTCAAATACAGGTTCCTGAACGCGTACAGCAACAGCAGCAATGATGCTGGAACGAATATCGGAAGCGTCAAAATCCTTTTTATAAAACTCCCGGACACCCTTTACCAGACCTTCGCGAAAAGCAGCCAGGTGTGTTCCGCCCTGAGTAGTATTCTGTCCATTAACAAAAGAATAATATTCTTCTCCATACTGATTGGCATGGGTCATGGCTATTTCGATGTCCTCTCCTTTTATATGAATAATCGGATAACGGATTTCTTCAGGATCTGCTTTTTGTTTGAGCAAGTCCAGAAGGCCGTCCTTTGAATAAAATTTTCGGGTGTTGTAATTGATCGTTAGCCCGGCATTCAGAAATGCATAATTCCACATCAAATCATCCAGATATTCAGGAATAAACCTGTAATTCTTAAACATGGAAGGATCCGGCTCAAATTCAATCAAGGTACCATTTCGTTCATTGGTTTTTGTTTGTTTCGGATCACTGATAAGCTTACCCTTTTTGAATTCAGCTATTTTAGTCTGACCCTCTCTGAATGCCTGGACCTTAAAAAATTCGGACAAGGCATTAACAGCCTTGGTACCCACACCATTCAGACCTACCGATTTCTGAAATGCACCGGAGTCATATTTGGCCCCTGTATTGATTTTGGATACTACATCCACAACCTTTCCCAATGGAATGCCCCGACCATAATCCCGAACTGTAACTTTGCTATCAGTAATTCGGACATCAACATTTTTTCCAAACCCCATCATGTGTTCGTCAATGGAGTTATCGATCACTTCCTTAACCAGAACATAAATACCATCATCCTTACTGGAGCCATCACCCAGTTTTCCGATGTACATGCCGGGCCGCAACCGAATGTGCTCCCTCCAGTCAAGAGACCTGATACTTGATTCATTGTACTCTGTCAACTCTTTTGCCATATGCTGAAACTGATATACAGATTATTCAAAAAACGAAGAAAGTGAAAAATCACTGTGCCCGGTATGGGGTGATTAAAAAAAAACGCCATTAAAAAATTGTGAACGCATTGACAGAAATTAAGATCGACTCAGAGATCGGTTGAAATAAATCCAGACCGGAAGTGTTAAAACCCAGCCAACCAGTAAAATTAATGATCCGGCAAGTGCCGGTCCCAATCTGATATAATCAAATCTTTCGTTGCTGTTCAGAATAGCAATAAAAATAAAGGTTGAGGAAAGGAAAATATGCAGACAACATAAAAGACCATAAAACCATGACTTCTTCCAGTCCTCTTTCAAAACCCTGACAACAGAAAAGGCCAGCCCGTTAAAAAGGGCAATCAGAATAATGGAACCATAAAAAAATACCGACCTGGAAACAATCGTATTTTTTAATCCGAGGCTTACCTGATCAGAAAGGGCAGAATAAGTATAAAACAGAATCCCACACACCATGAGCAGGGTAATTATCCAAATAACTTTGAAAACTTTGGAAATCATATGTTTATTTTGAACCGCAAAGTAAACTATAATAAACCATGAAGGGAAAGAATAGGTTCAATTCCGTACGCCAACCGGCGATACTTATAATTCTTTTCATGCTGCAGCTGATATTTGGCTGCGAATCTAAATCCATAAGACTGGAAGATACTGATCTGGATACCTGGAAATCAGATCGGCAGGGTTGCAAAAACGAAAGAAGGGCCATAGTAAGTTCCATACTCAGCCAAAAAGAAAATATTCTTGCCGTGTCGGAGGCCTCAGTCATCGAAACTCTTGGTAAGCCTGATCAAGTCGAACTTTACAAAAGAAACCAAAAACTTTACCACTACAGAATTTCACCCGCAAAAACCTGTCCTTCGCCGGATTCTTCGGATCTTGAATTACTGATACGCTTTAATGCCATGGGCAGAGCAAAGGAAATTTTTACGTCACCACAATAAAAGCAAATCCATGAAAAATATTGCAGTGATAGGTGCCGGAACCATGGGGAACGGAATTGCACATGTTTTTGCACAATTCGGTTACAGTGTTACCATGATTGATGTGTCTGAAGCAGCGCTTGAAAAAGCTCTTTCCGTCATAAAAAAAAATTTTGATCGTCAGATTGAAAAAGGTTCCGTTTCACAAGAAATTAAAGAACGGGCACTCAGTCTCCTCAAAACAGCATCCGGAATAGAAGGCAACCTATCCGGCTGCGATCTGGTTGTTGAAGCGGCCTCTGAAAATTTTGAAGTAAAGGCATCCATCTTCAGGAAACTGGATCAGCATGCCCCTCCGGAAACAATTCTGGCAACAAATACCTCAAGCATTTCGATAACGCGTATTGCGTCCGAAACACAAAGGCCTGGAAAAGTGATCGGAATGCACTTCATGAATCCGGTTCCGGTTATGAAACTGGTTGAAGTTATCAGAGGTTATTCAACCGATGCAGAAGTAACCGGGCAAATCATGGAACTTTCCCGTCAAATTCAAAAGGTTCCGGTTGAGGTCAATGATTACCCTGGTTTTGTTGCCAACCGCATTCTGATGCCAATGATCAATGAAGCCATCTGGACCATCCATGAAGATGTGGCAGGTGTTGAAGAAACGGATACCGTGATGAAACTAGGAATGGCTCACCCGATGGGGCCACTTCAGCTGGCCGATTTTATTGGTCTTGATGTCTGCCTTTCAATTCTTAAAGTGATGCAGGAGGGATTCGGAAACCCCAAGTATGCCCCCTGCCCCTTACTGGTTAATATGGTTGCTGCAGGAAATCTTGGGGTTAAATCAGGCCTCGGATTCTACAGATATACGAAAGGTTCCAAAGAAACAGTTGTCGCACCCCGCTTCAAAAAATAGCCGGGTCAGGGAATTATCCTAAGCTGGTTTTTAAGGTTCCTGTGACCCGTTAGTTCTATGCCGGTTGACCCAACAAACATTTTAGCTTCTATTTTAACAGGTATTCGGTTTGTATCCTCAGAAATCCAGACCCGGATAGAATTTTCTCCGTCAAAAAGTCTGTTGTCAGGCATTCGGGGAATTAATACATGGCAGGAAATTTTTCCAAGTCTGGTATGCAGGATTTGTTTTCCCCCATAGTGAACCTTCAAATGATAACCCGTGTCCTCAAGGAAGCCTGCTATTGAAATGGTGTCACCCTTTTTCAACCTGGAAAAATCTATAAACCTCAGGTGAATAAAACCGCCGATCAGATCGGTGGCATAGGCTGGAATATCAAAAGTTTTCTTCGTTGTAAATCGTCCCGTTTTCTTGTCCTTAACACTTACAGCAGCCTTACCTGCTTCATGATCAAAATCCGTCCTTTCATCCAGCCTGTAGCGTGCCTCCTTGAGTTTCCTGTATGAAACCTGAGTAGATACCGTTGAAGTATCCAGATAGGCCCCCCAGTTATCGTCAATTCTAGCAACCCATGAAATCCAATCACTTGTTTCTCCGAACGCATCAATTTTATAGCAGGTCTTACCATTAATCTGATATAGCTGCGGATCAACGCGGGTAATAGATTTTCCAACAGTCATAAAACCAAAGGTAACTTTGTAGGTAAGTTCTTCGCCAGTTTTAAAACTTGAATTACCATTGCCCTTTTTCACAGGGCCCGGCTGCGCATTCAATGACAATATAAGTCCAGGCAGAAGTACAAAAATCACTATTGACCGAATCATGCAACTTTCCCTGCAAATGAAATGCCGCAAATCAGACAGAAATACTATTATCGCGAAGTGCATCATTCAAAGATGTCTTTTTATCAGTGGATTCCTTTCTTTTCCCAATGATTAACGCACAAGGTACCTGATAAATTCCTGAAGGAAATTCCTTAGGAACTGTTCCGGGTATGACCACACTTCGTTCAGGCACGAACCCACGATATTCCTGAGGTTTGACTCCGGTCACATCAATAATTCTGGAAGAACTTGTAAGTACCACATTGGCCCCAAGTACTGCCTCTTTTCCAACGCGGACCCCCTCCACAACAATGCATCTTGACCCAACAAAAACATTGTCTTCAATAATAACCGGTGCAGCCTGAACCGGCTCAAGAACTCCTCCAATGCCAACTCCACCGCTTAGATGTACATTTTTACCTATCTGCGCACAGCTGCCAACAGTGGCCCAGGTATCTACCATGGTCCCCTCATCCACATAGGCTCCGATGTTCACATATGATGGCATCAGAATGACAGATTTATTCAAAAAAGATCCATAGCGGGCAATAGCATGAGGAACTACACGAACTCCAAGATCCCGATATCCACTCTTTAATGGTATTTTATCGTGGAACTCAAAAGGACCAATTTCTATAGTCTGCATCATTCGTATTGGAAAATACATAATGACAGCCTTTTTAACCCATTCATTTACATGCCAGCTGCCCGAATCAGCATCATATTGTGCCACTCGGATGCGGCCCTCATCCAGAAATCTGATTGTTTCGTGAATGACCGCCTGATGCTCAGGCGATTTTAACAAATCCCGGTTCTCCCAGGCATCCAGAATCATTTGTTCATTTACCATAACTCATACAAAAAGCAATGCAATAACGATAAAATGAGTTTAAAGACATGGCATAAATTATTAGGCTATTAAAATTAATTTTTTAGTCTTGTCTAAATATTTATTTTTGACTGTTATGAACCTTAGTCTTTCTGAAGAAAATTACCTTAAAGCAATCTGGCATTTATCTGACGATGGTAGAAAGTCAGTTGGAACCAATGAGCTGGCTGCAAGGCTTGGCACAGCACCTGCAAGTATAACGGACATGGTAAAAAAGTTATCTGCCAAAAAACTCGTTCGTTATGAGCCATACCAGGGGGTAAAAATTACAGATAAGGGTTCCTCGGGCGCTTTGCTCATTATCCGTAAGCATAGACTATGGGAAACCTTTCTGGTCCAAAAACTCGGATTTCAGTGGGATGAGGTACATGAAGTTGCAGAACAACTTGAGCACATCCAGTCCGATGAACTCATTAACAAATTAGATGATTTTCTTGGCAGACCAGCATTTGATCCGCATGGACATTTTATTCCTGACAGGGACGGCAGGTTTCAGCAATTCAACCGCTCACCTCTTTCATCCCTTGGTACAGATGTGCTTGTTGTTGTTGGATCCATCAGAAACGGCACACCTGAGCTGCTTCAGTACCTGAGCAGGATCGGAATCTATATCGGCGTAACTATAAAAATTACAGAGCGAAGGTCCTTCGATGGTTCGCTGGAGATTGAGGTTGACCGGAAAAATCCGGTCGTAATTTCAAAAGAAGTAAGTCAGAATATTTTCATAACAGACCATGCGATTGAATCATAAAATCATCTTCTCCCTTGCGTTTATATGCCTCATACTGGGATCATGTACTCCGGATAAATCTGCTAAAAACGGAAAAATCACGATTGTTACCACTACAGGAATGATCAGAGACGCCGCTGAAAGAGTTGCCGGAGCTGCAGCGGATGTAACATCACTGATAGGCCCGGGTGTGGATCCACATTTATACAAAGCATCGCAGGGTGACCTTATAAAGTTGACAAATGCAGATATAATTTTTTACAATGGACTACATCTGGAAGGCAAAATGGGGGAAGTCCTTGAAAAACTTGGCAGACTCAAACCTGTTATTGCCGTGACCAGGGATATTCCGGACACCTTGTTGCGAACAGCACCGGGGTTCGCGGGAGCCCACGATCCTCACATCTGGTTTGACGTGAGTTTGTGGAAAAATTCTGTGATTACAATTCAAGAGGAACTATCTGGAAGATACCCTGTTTATGATTCGGTTTTCAGATCAAATGCAGCAAAGCACCTGCAGGAACTTGATTCCTTACACCGGGAAGTGTTTGAGCATTTCAGCAAGGTTCCGTCTGAAAGAAGGGTGCTGATTACTGCGCATGATGCGTTCGGATATTTTGGAGATGCTTACAAGACTGAAGTTCGAGGCTTGCAGGGGATTTCAACACTTTCAGAATTTGGATTAAGAGATGTGACGGATCTTGTAAACTTCATCGTTGAAAGAAAAATAAAAGCCATTTTCATAGAAAGCTCTGTTTCCCCCAAATCAATCCGGGCGGTCATTGAAGGATGCAGAAAAAAAAACTGGGAGGTAACCATCGGAGGTACTCTTTATTCAGATGCCATGGGGCCTGAAGGGACTCCTGAAGGAACCTATCCCGGGATGGTACGCGCAAACGTAAAAACAATAATAGAAGCACTGAAATGAAACAATCTGAAATCGATCCCGGTCAACACGCATTGGAGGTTCATGACCTGACCGTTTCATTTGACCGAAAACCTGTGCTCTGGAATATAGATCTGTTCATTCCCAAGGGGAAGCTGGTTGGAATTATAGGTCCAAACGGCGCAGGCAAATCAACCCTGATCAAATCAGCAATGGGGTTACTTCCGCTTAGCAGCGGTTATGTTAAAATGTTCAACAAATCAATTGATGAGGTCAGAAAATTTGTAAGCTATGTACCACAACGCGAATCTGTTGACTGGGATTTTCCGGCTTCTGTGCTCGATGTGGTGATGATGGGGCGATATGGTAATCTGGGCTTATTCAAAGGATTAAGAAAAGCAGACCGGGAAGCTGCACTAGATTGCCTTGTAAAAGTAGGAATGGAAAATTATGCGGACAGACAGATATCACAACTCTCAGGAGGTCAGCAACAAAGAACTTTTATTGCACGTGCTCTTGCACAACAAGCACAATAATATTTCATGGATGAGCCCTTCGCCGGGGTTGATGCAGCTACCGAAAAAACAATTATTGATTTGCTGAAAGACATGACACAAAAAGGCAACACAGTCCTCGTTGTACACCATGACCTTCAAACCGTTTCTCAATACTTTGACTGGGTAATCATGCTTAACACCAGACTGGTAGCCTGCGGACCAACAGACAACACTTTTAATACAGAAAATCTCAGAGCAACTTATGGAGGGAAGCTGACTTTGCTTAACGATGTCGGAGAGCTTATGCGGAGAGAAAATTTCCCAACACGTGAAAATTAATTCTCGACATGAAACTGTTCTTTGATTTTTTTTCATTCAGTGATCCCAACGTGGTGTATGTAACCTTGGGATCTATGCTTCTGACTGCATGTTCAGCCATGGCAGGAACTTTTACATTTCTTGACAAAAAATCATTACTTGGTGATGCTATTGCACATGCCGTTTTGCCGGGAATTTGTCTGGGATTTATTATTTCAGGAACTAAAGATCCTGTGTATCTGATTGCCGGGGCATTTCTAACCGGGTGGTTGTCTTTATGGTGCATTGAAAAGATTACTTCCTCAACTAAAATAAAGGAAGACACTGCCATTGGGCTGATCCTCTCTGTTTTTTTTGGTGTCGGCATTCTGATGCTTACCGCCATTCAGAAATCCGGCAATGCAGCTCAGAGCGGACTTGATCAGTTCATCTTTGGAAAGGCCGCGGCACTGGTTGGTCAGGACCTGCTGGTGTTTTTGGTACTGGCTCTGATTTTACTTGCAGCAGTTATCCTACTGTTCAAGGAATTTTCACTTCTCTGCTTTGATAAAGCGTATGCGACAGCAATAGGTCTTCCTGTTAAAAACCTGCGCATCGTCCTTACCGGACTGATTGTTCTTGCTGTGGTAGCCGGAATTCAGGCCGTTGGTGTTATACTGATGGCTGCAATGCTCATTACTCCGGCAGCTGCAGCAAGGTTCTGGACCAGCAGCATAAAGGTCATGATAATTTTGGCAAGTATTTTTGGGGCCTTTAGTGGCCTGGCAGGTGCATTTATTTCTTATGCAGCACCGGCCATGCCAACAGGACCATGGATCGTCGTGGTCATTTCCACGATAGCATTGTTCTCCTTCTTTTTTGCTCCCGGAAGAGGAATCCTGGCACGGGTTAACAAACAAAGAAAAAATCGGATGACCATCAATGAAGAAAATGTCCTTAAAATGTTTTATCAGCTTGGTGAGAAGGATCGTGAGTTTATGAATCCCAGAAATATTGAGACTATCAGAAGCCAGAGATCCATTGAACATTCTATTCTTACCCGAATTCTAAAACGTCTGAGCCGTCAGGGTTATGTAACCGGGGAAACAGGTAAATGGAAGCTTACACCGGAGGGTCTGAAGAAAAGTCAACGGACCGTAAGAATCCACAGGCTCTGGGAACTTTATCTGACAACCAAAATGAATATTGCTCCGGATCATGTTCATGACGATGCGGAAACCATGGAACACCTGATTACGCCTGAACTTGAAAAAGAACTTGAAAAACAACTCAATTTTCCAAGCGTTGACCCACACTCAACCAAAATACCTGATCGCGTATGAGTAATGATTTTCAGATCATCCTTGCCGCCTCACTGGTTTCTGCAAGCTGCAGTTTACTTGGTTGTTTTCTTGTACTGAGAAAGATGGCAATGGTTGGTGATGCCATTTCTCATGCTGTGCTTCCGGGAATCGTGGTGGCTTTCCTGATCACAGGCTCACGAGACTCAGGTGCAATGCTCACCGGAGCTGTAACGATTGGAATTCTGACCACCTTTTTCATCGAGTTTTTTCATAAAAAAGCAAGACTGCAGAGCGATGCGGCCATTGGTGTGACTTTTACCTGGCTTTTTGCAATCGGTGTCATTTTGATTTCAGTTTTTGCAGGAAAAGTTGATCTCGATCAGGATTGTGTATTGTATGGGGAAATCGCATACGTTCCCCTTGACCTAGTCTTCAATAAAAATGGTGAAGTCTTAGCACCAAAAGCCATCATTGTCAGTGGCTCTATCCTTTGTCTGGTACTTGGATTTGTGATACTCTGCTACCGACGGCTGTTTTTAACCACTTTTGATCCTGCTTACGCTTCAGCAATCGGAATTTCAACGGTATTATGGCACTATCTGCTGATGGGCGCAGTATCGGTTACAACCGTGGCCTCCTTCGAATCCGTTGGGGCAATACTTGTTGTTGCGCTGATAGTTGCACCTGCCGCGACTGCATATTTGCTTACCGATAATTTCAAAGTAATGTTAGCCTTATCAGTTCTAATAGGAATAGTTGCATCGGCGGGAGGATACTATCTGGCTGCAGCGATTGATGGATCAATAGCAGCTGCAATCGCAACAGTATGCGGCCTGATCTTCCTGGCAGCAGCAGTGATAATCTCTTCTAAAAAAGTTTTACAAAAAAAGGCCGGAAACCCGGACTGATCAAAAATTAATAATCAGCAACCCTTAGTTGCCAGGCTGTTTGGCAATAACCTTAGCTGTAAAGGAAAACTGCTTTGAACCTTCATTGGATGCGTTTGAGAACACCTGAACTACTTTAGTGTTGGCACCCACCCTTCCCGTACTGTTAAATGATACGGTTATCTCACCGGTTCCTCCGGGCATAATAGGATCTTTAGGCCAGTTGTTTGGGACAGTGCAACCACATGAGGGCTGTACTCTGGTAAGAATCAAAGGCTCATTTCCCTTATTGGTGAACCTGAATGTATGGGAAACCTGAGTTCCTTCAGCCACTTCACCAAAATCATGGTTGCCCTTCTCCCACACAAGTACGGGACCGGACTGGGAATAGGCAAAGCCTGAAAAAATCATTAGAATAAAAAGCAGGATCTGGTTTTTCATATTGTTAATTAGATTTGATTTATCAAGTTCAAATTTCAATAGTTTAACCCAAAGAATCACTTATCGTGCCAATTAATGTTGAAGTTTCTGAAAAACTGGGGAATCTTGTAAGGGTAAGAGTATGCGGAATTCTAATTTCTGATAATAAACTGCTTATGATCAACCATCATGGACTTTACAACCATGATTTCTGGTCTTTTCCCGGCGGCGGGGTTGAATTTGGAGAATCTCCTGTTGATACCCTTAAAAGAGAATTTCACGAAGAATGCAGGATTTTGATTGAACCCGGACCTCTTACCATCAGCTGTTCAGTATTTAAGCCTCCATTGCATGCAATAGAGCTGTTTTTCAATATCAAATCATATCAGGGAAACCCAAGGGCAGGTTCTGATCCGGAAAGAGGTAATAATCAAATAATCAGTGACTTACAATTTTTTTCTTGGGATGAAATTTCAAAAATTCCGGCTGGCCATCGGCATCCGCTTTTCAGATCTTTGAAAGATCCTTCTGAAATTGTAAACGCCACCGGATTCTATGAATTGACCTGATATGTAAAACATCGGCTTTTTATATTGAAAACGGGCATAAATTTTTATTATTGCATCCTAAAATTCATCCCAAATGAACCTGAACAAAATCCTTACCGCTGTTTTCTTCGTAGTCAGCGGTGTCCTCTTTTATTTCCTGTACAATGGAATTGATTCTGTTGTTGAAAAACGAGCCATAATTCAGGAACAGGAACAACAACTCATTGAGCGTTTTAAACTTATCCGTGAAGCACAAATTGTGTTTCAGGAACAATATGGTCGATATACTGCCAATTGGGACTCCCTCGCAAATTTTATTGAAAATGGCAAGGTTCCGATCCTGAACCGTCGTGAAGAAATCAAGCAAAAGCCTTACGGCGGAGAAGAGGTGATTCTGCACATTGATACCGTAAAATTCATTTCTGCCAAGGACAGAATATTCAAGAAAAACTACACCATGAATGCATCTGAAAATGGTCTCTTTGAGAAATTTCATGTGAAAGTAGGCGACAAAGTGCTCAAAGGCATGAAGTCCTACATCATGAAAACAGTGGAAAGAACCATCGAGCCGATTTTTATAGAAAACGGAACAATTGAATCTTTGGCTGACCTTATGCCA
>JBMTCO010000079.1:0-12084 GCA_049430945.1 Cyclobacteriaceae bacterium | reverse complement strand
GAATCGCTCCCGGGTCCGCCGGGTAAACGGGAAATGGTTCGTGCAACACGATACTGAATAAAACTGTTTTGGTCGCTCAGTCTCAGGGGTTATATTGCTGAAAATAGTTTGATATTGATACGCCTCTCGGTAATTCTTTTTTTTATTTTCTCATTGTCTGTTCAGGCGCAATCACCTCTTAACATTCGCCTCAGCACATCTTATCAGGGTAAATCGCTTACAGAAGCACTCCGGGAAATTGAGTCAAAGGAATCCATACACTTTTTTTATCTCGCTCCCTGGATTCAGTCCGTCGTATTGAAACAGGATTTCACCAACAAAACAGTGCAGCAACTGCTCATGGCTGCATTTGAAAATACTGATCTCAGTTTTTATGAACTCAACTCCGGGTCCATCGTACTGGTACGCGATCCAGCCCGTGAAATGCTTCATCGTGATTTACTGACCACGGCAATCAGAGAATCCCGGAAACCTGAAAAAATTGAACTTGGCACTGCCGCTCAATTCAGACCGGGGTTAAAAGTCAGAGTGACCGGAAAAATTACCGACAGCAAAACAGATGAACCTGTTGCAGGCGCCACGCTGATGATTTCCGATCTCAATGCCGGTGTGATTACAGACCAGGATGGAAAGTTTGAAGCTGAGATGCTCTCCGGAGCCCACATTGTAAGCATCAATTATATTAACTACGACGAAAAGATCATTGACCTGAATGCGTTCACTGACGGCGAGATCAATTTAAGTCTGGATGAAACTCCGGTTCTTCTTGAAGAAGTGGTTGTGGTGGATCGTGCGGCAACGGAAGTGACCACGGCCCGTATTGGTCAGACCCGAATCAGCATGCAGGAAATCCGCCGTTTGCCTGCTTTGCTTGGTGAAGTTGATATCGTCAAACAAATACAGGCATTGCCCGGGGTGACAACCGCCGGAGAAGCTGCATCCGGCTTTAATGTTCGCGGAGGAGGAGTTGACCAGAACCTGATACTGTATGACGGCGTTCCGGTTTTTAATACGTCGCATGCATTTGGATTTTTCTCTGCATTTAATGCCAACGCCATCCGTTCAGTAAATTTTTACCGCGGCGGAATACCTGCAGAATTCGGAGGAAGGGCTTCATCTGTACTTGATCTGACTTCCACGGAAGGAAATTTCAACCGGTGGCAGGGTGGCGGCGGAATCGGATTACTTTCAGCACAGCTCCATGCAAACGGACCGATAATGAAAAACAAAACATCCGCAGCTGTTTCCGTCCGATCCACTTACTCTGACTGGCTGCTTAATACCATTCGCACCAACTATTCAGATCTGACTCAGGCTGACGTTTCATTCTTTGATGGTTCTGCCAAACTTTCTCATCGCTTTTCTGATAAGGCAAGAATTTCAGCTTCCTGGTATGGTAGCGCCGATGGATTCAGAATCAGTGGCGACTCAACATATTCCTGGAAAAATCAGCTATTCTCTTTAAGATTTGACAAAACCATCAGCAACGGATTGCAGGGATCTCTTTCTGCCGGTTTCGGAAGCTATCAGTATACGGTGACCAATCTGGCGCCTGCAACTGCTTTTGATCTGTCTTATAAAATCAGATACCCGACCGCAAAAGCTGACTTTACCTGGCGCCCCGGCTTGAACCACAAAATCTCGTTCGGATATCAGGGAACACTGTATGACTTTGAGCCCGGCAATCTGATACCTGCTGCCGGCTCCTCAACTTCAACCATTATCATGCCCGGGCAGCGCTCTACTGAACAGGCTGTGTATTTCGGGGACGGCATAACACTTGGTTCTGATAAAGTTTATCTGGAAGCCGGTGTGCGTTATTCCTGGTTTAATGAACTGGGACCCGGAACCATCAATCTGTATGACCCCCTGCTGCCGATTGAAACAATTAATCGGACCGGAACGAAATCTTTCGCCGGCAACGAGAAAATCAAATCATGGAATGGACTGGAGCCCAGGTTATCTGCACGGTTTTCATTCAATGAATATTCATCCATTAAAGCTGGCTTTAACCGGGCCTATCAGTACCTGCATTTAATAACGAATACTACTGCCGTAACACCGGTAGACATCTGGTTGCCCAGCGGAACTTACCTCCGCCCTCAGTATGCCGATCAGGTGTCACTGGGATATTATCAGATGCGAAAGGAAAAAAAGTGGGAAGGATTTGTGGAAGGCTTCTTTAAGAACATGTACAACATCCTTGAATTTAAAGATGGCGCTAACCTCATTTTAAACAATCAGTTGGAAACAGATTTATTGCAGGGTATCGGAAAAGCTTATGGTGCAGAGTTTTCTTTCACAAGGAATGCCGGCAGGCTGCAAGGTACTGCCAGCTATACCTGGTCACGCTCACTTAGGACAGTAAATGGTCCTACCGAACGCGAAAAAATCAACAAGGGTCTGGAGTACCCATCCAATTTTGATCAGCCGCATACGGTTACTGTACAGTGGCGGTATGGCATTTCAAGACGAATATTTTTCACAGGAAATTTCTCTTTTCGGAGTGGTCGACCGGTCTCCGCACCATACGCAGGTTACATTGTGGACAATATTTCAATCGGTAATTTCTCTGAGCGAAATCAATTCCGTATTCCTGACTACCATCGTCTGGACATAGGAGTGATACTTGAAGGCAATCACAGGAGGAATAAAAAAATATCAGGTTCATGGGCATTGTCGGTCATCAATCTTTACGGACGGAAAAATCCGTACTCTGTTTTCTTCAAAGGCCGGCCTAATGGTATTTTTAATGCCTACACCATTTCAGTAATCGGCACTATGATTCCATCAGTTAGTTATAATTTCAAATTCTGATCATGGAGCAGCCGGTTTACAGAAAAATTTTGAGATGGCTTCCTGTTGTGATGATTGCAGCGATTTCCTGCATCACACCCATTGAATTTAAAGTGCCTGATTCTGAACCTTTGCTGGTAGTTGACGGCATGATCACCAACGAGCCCGGTCCTTATACCGTGAAGCTTTTTAAGTCTTTTGTGATTAATGACCGCTATGAAAATCCGGTGACTGAATTCGGGGCAGAAGTGATCCTGCATGACAGCGACGGCAATCAGGAATCGCTTACAGAGGTTGACAGAGGTGTTTACCGTACAGGCGGAATCATTCAGGGGACAATTGGAAAGAGCTACTACATCACTATTAAAACACTGGATGGCGGAAGATATGAATCTGAGCCTGAAACAATTCTTCCTCCTGGCACATTGGAAGATCTGAGTTACCGCTATCGCTCAGGCATTGAAGTGATCAACGGAAATCAGGTGCCCGTACGGGGATTTGATATTTATATTGATGGAAGTGCCGAGGGCGACGCAAGACTGCTGAGGTGGAAGATGACCGGGACTTATAAAATACTGACCTTTCCGGAGCTTAAAACCAAAATCACCGACAGAGGAACATTTCCTGATCCATTACCCTGCAGCGGTTATCAGATCGATGATGATGGCGGTGTTGAAAAGATAGGGCCTTGTTTATGCTGTACCTGCTGGGTCAATACAATTTCGGATTTTCCTGTTTTATCTGATGACCGCTATACAGGCGGACAGGAGTTCAATGACATCCTCGTGGATTTCGTTCCGCTGGACCGTAGACTTTTCTATGAGAAATTTCACGCAGAGGTCAGTCAGCTGAGCCTTAATAAATCAACTTATGAATTCTGGAAAGCTGTGCGTGATCAGAAAAACGGGGCAACCAGCCTCTTTCAGCCCCCCAATGCACTGGCCAGGGGAAATGTCAGATCACTGAACTCTGAAGAGCAGGTACTTGGAATTTTTTCAGCCTGCGGAGTAAGTAAAAGATCCATGTTTCTCTATCCCGGCGATGCAGATGAAAAAGTACTCCCGATTGATACCATCAGGGGAAGTTGCCTGAAGATCGATCCATCCTCAACGTTAAACAGACCTGACTTCTGGTGATGAAAAATATCACAGCACTTCTGATTTTTTTCTTCATCCTCTCCGGAAATGAATCCGTTAAGGCTCAGAAAACCTCAGTCGCATCAGAACTGAATGGATTTTTCAAAAAATATCCGCAGACAAAGCCGGTAATATTTCTTTCTCACAACAGGGTAATCCCGGGGGACAGCATCTTGTTTTCTGCGGGCATGTATGATCCCAAAGGCGCTGTGTTCACAAGGCGACAGATCCTTAATCTTGAGCTGGTTGATCAGCAGGGAAAAATTGTTCACCGCCGGAATGTTTTGATGGCTGATGGAACTGCAGAGTCATTTTTAGCAATACCTGAATCTCTGCGCGAAGGATTTTATCTCCTGAGGGCATACACAGGATTTCTGAAAAATTATGGTGAAGATTCTTACGCCTGGAGTACTATTGAGGTTATTCGTGAACGGTCGCTTCAGCGAAATCTGACACCTCCTGAAATTTCAATTCACCCCGAGGGCGGTCAACTGATTGCAGGTGTAACCAATCACCTGATATTAAAATATCATGGCGTGCCGCTTGGGAGTGCACTGAAAATTATTGGAACAGTCTCAGGTGAACTCGGCACAGCTTATGTTGAAAACTCCGGAATATCTTCGGTTTTTATTCGTCCAACGGCAGGTGAGCAAGTACACGCAGAATATTCACCGGTGATCAGAAGCACAGAAACAGATTCAAAGCCTGAGGGGGTTACTTTATTTTTCAGAGAAAATCAACAAATCCTTCGCCTGGCCTTTACAGGCAAAAAAAATTATCGAAAGGAAACAGAAGTGGTATTGTTCGGAAAAGGAGAAGCCCGGGCACTCCCCATTGTCAGTGATTACTCTGACTCCCTCATTTATAAATTACCGCCGAATTTGCCTCCGGACTATTACCGGATCCTTGTCTTTAATGCCGATAGAAAAATTATTGCAGAAAGAGCCCTTTTATTATCCCGCTTTCAGCAGGAGGTAAAACTTGAAGTAAGCACTGACACGCCCGGATTAAGGGAAAAAACGGATGTAAGAATTCAGATTACTGATCAGGGCGGAAGGCCGGTCAGAGCAACGGCTCATCTGGCCGTAGCAGATGCAAGATCAATTCGTGAGAGCAGTCAGGATGAAATTCTCTCACTTATCCAGCGATACAGAGCATCGGGGTCTGTGGAACAACCGCGAAGATCATCCCGCATTAACGATGAGCTGATCGCCATTCATGATAATCTGTTGCCTGAAAACTGGAATGATCCCGCCTACCGCCCGGAACATCAGTCACAGTCTACACTCAGGTTTTCAGGAAGTGTAACAAGAAGTGATTCAAAACCTTTGCGGGACTCAACTTCTGTCATGTTGTTTTTACAAAAACAAATGATTGGCTACGAAGCGCCTATTGTTGACGGAAGATTTGATGTGCCGGTATATTTTGATTTTACCGGTGAAGATGAATTGTTTTTCGCCGTCCATCGTAATGACTCTGCGGTATCGGGTGCGGTCGTAATTCTTGATCGTGACACAGTTTCGGTTCGCCGTGCACCGGTATCGGTACAGATGCTCTCAAGAGATCCGTTTGCAGATTTTCTCATTCGCAAAAAAGCGACTGAACGCTCTTATCGCTTTTTTAAAACTGCTGCCTCTGTTACGATTCCTGAGCAGCCGGATCCCAATAAGCCTTTTGAAGATGCACTCCGTGGTGCCGATGTTTCGGTGCAGATTGATGACTATGTCGTCTTTCCAACACTTGAAGATGTAATCCGCGAAATTGTTCCTTCATTGAAACACCGCCGCACCGGCGACCGGACTTCCGTAAGAGTATTTCTGTACAGTCCGGTCGTTACTAATACACCGATTTTGTCTACCGGAGATCCGTTGTACATCATTGATGGCCAGATGACGCTGAGCACGGAATATTTTATGAACATGAACCCGGGAGATCTGATATCCATCCGCATCGTAAGAAATGTTCAGAAGCTCACAAAGTTTGGGTATCTGGGTAAAAATGGCGTTGTGCTGGTGAGAACAAAAAATCCCGATGCTATCAGGCAATTCACAGAAAATTCCGTTTTCCCTGTAAATGGACTTAACGTTGGTACCTTATCCCTTACTGCCCCACAAAGCGACCCGCGCATTCCTGATCTGAGGACGCTTCTGCATTGGGATGCAGCACATGTAACTGATGATCAGGGTAACTTGAATTTCAGTTTCACCACAGGCGACATCGCCGGACCATTCACAATCAGAGTAGAGGGCATTACAGAAGACGGTTATCCTTTCAGTGCGGAGCAAAAAATCCTGGTAAAAGACAAATAACAGCTTCAGGTTGTAAATTCACCCGGTGAAAACTTTCAGCCGGATAAAAGAAGGGGATACCTGGATGCAAAGGCAGTCATTCAGGAAATTAATAAATGCAGGCCGGTTGTGGACCTCGTTTCACAGTTCCCGACTTACCGGGAAACTTTCCATTGCCAGGTATCCATTAAGCCTTTCGATCGAGCCTACCACTTCCTGTAACCTCCGCTGCCCTGAATGTCCGAGCGGTTTGCGTTCGTTCACTCGTCCGACAGGAAATCTTGAACCAGGAATTTTTCAGAAACTTATTGATGAAGTGCATCCGTGGCTGACCAATCTTACATTTTATTTTCAGGGAGAGCCCTTCCTTCATCCGCAGTTTACAGAGATGGTCTCTTATGCTTCGGAAAGAGGGATTTATCAGACGACCTCCACTAACGCTCATTTTATGGATCCGGATACCGCGCGGAAGGTTGTTGAGAGCGGACTGGACCGACTGATCATATCAGTTGATGGCCTGACTCAGGAAGTTTATGAGCAATACAGGGTAGGAGGAAAACTTTCACGAGTACTTGAAGGAATAAAAAATCTGACCGATGCTAAAGCTTCACTGAGATCTTCCACGCCGTATATTATTCTTCAGTTTCTGGTGGTCCGACATAATGAGCACCAGATCCCATTGTTACATGATTTTGCCGGCAAGCATGGCATTGATGCAGTGAAACTTAAGACTGCTCAGATATATGATTATCAGGATGGATCACCATTGATTCCTCAAAATCTGAAATACTCCAGATATATTCCTGTCGGAAACGGCAAATGGAAAATCAAAAGCGCATGGGAGAATAAATGCTGGAAGATGTGGAGCAGTGCGGTTGTGACATGGGATGGCCGCGTATTGCCCTGTTGTTTTGATAAGGATGGAAAATATGTGATGGGAAATCTTTGCGGGCAGTCCTTTGAAGAAATATGGTCAGGTGAAAATTACAATCAATTCAGATTCGCTATACTTAAATCACGCGCAGATATAGATATTTGCCGCAATTGTACTGAAGGCCTGAAGGTCTGGGCCGGTGGCTGATAAAAAACCTGAACTAATCTAATTGAAGATGAAATATGATGTTTACGGAGTAGGGAATGCGCTTGTTGATATTGTAACCGAAGTGGACGCAGATTTTTTTCAACGCAATGGTGTAGAAAAAGGTGTTATGACACTGGTGGATGAAAAACGGCAGCATGAGCTGATGGGTTTTATTGAAACAGGAAAAAGCAAAATGTCCTGTGGCGGTTCAGCAGGAAACACAGTCATTGCCGTAAGTCAGTTCGGAGGAAAAAGCTTCTACTCATGTCTTGTGGCCAAAGATGAGCTTGGAAAATTCTTTCTTATGGATATGGCGCGGAACGGAGTTGACACCAACTTAACTCCCGAACGATGCCCGGAAGGTCACAGCGGACGATGCCTGGTGATGACTTCTCCTGATGCTGACAGAACCATGAACACTTTCCTTGGAATCAGTTCCATGCTGGCGCCTGAGCATCTGGATGGGTCTGCCCTGCAGCAATCCGAATATGTTTATCTGGAAGGATATTTGGTGGCAAGCCCGAAAGGACTTGATTCCATGACCGAAGCAAAAAGAATAGCTGAAAAATCAAACACCAAGGTGGCACTTACACTGTCGGATCCCAACATGGTCCGGTTTTTTGAAAAACAGTTTCAAGAGGTTATTGGTGCAAGTGTTGATCTTCTTTTCTGTAATGAGGAGGAAGCGATGATGGTCACCGGCACTACTGATCTTGAGGCTGCCGCTAAAAAAATGCGACAGCTTTCAAAAAAGTTCGCCATTACCATGGGTGCGAATGGGGCGCTGGTGTTTGACGGCGAGTTTGAGATAAAAATCCAGCCTTACAGCACCAAAGCGGTAGATACCAACGGAGCCGGAGATATGTTTGCCGGGGCCTTCCTGTATGCCATTACCCATGGTCATAATTTCGCAGGCGCGGGCAGACTGGCCTCCCTGGCATCATCCAGGGTGGTTTCTCAGTGGGGACCCAGGCTATCTCCGGAAGAGGCCAAAAACTTATTATCGGACCTGATTGGCTCCTGAATATGCCCGAAAAGGTCTTTTTTAATTACTTTTTGACACTTTTTTGCAATTCCCGAAAATCCTGTTCACTTTTGCAGCCCTTAATTTCTAAGAACTATGAAGCGTACATATCAGCCCTCTAAACGCAAACGCAAGAACAAACACGGTTTCCGTGAAAGAATGGCGTCAGCCAACGGCAGAAGAGTGCTGGCAAGCCGTCGCAGCAAGGGACGGAAAAAGCTCACTGTTTCTGACGAAAAAACCTTCAAGCGCAAATAATCCGCGTATTTATCGTTCCATTGACTAATGCTTAACTTTAGTCATGGAGGACTATTCCTTTCCAAAGAGTCACCGGCTTTCCGGGAAAAAAGACATTGATGCACTGTTTGCATCGGGATCCTCTGTTATGTCATATCCCTTCCGCCTCCTCAGGCTCAGTGGAGGGAAGTCTGGAATTATGTTTTCTGTTCCTTACAGGAATTTTAAAAAGGCCACCGACCGCAATCGGGTGAAGCGACTTATGAAGGAGGCCTGGCGGCTCAACAGACATTTGCTGGGTGAGACCGAACCCATGATGATTGCATATATTTACACTGCAAAGGAAATTCTGCCCTTTCACACCATTTCCGAAAAGATGATTCTGTCTTTCAGACATCTGAAAAGAAAAAATGAAAAAAAATAAAATCCTCATCTCGGTCTTATTGGTGTTAATGACAGGACTGTTCGCTTTTATCCGTCCCGGAGATGATTATTTTCAGATTGCAAGAAGCCTTGACATTTTCGCTACGCTTTTTAAAGAGATCAATATCCATTATGTCGATGAAGTAGATCCGGAGAAACTGATTGGGGATGCAACAGAAGGAGTGCTCGAATCACTGGATCCTTATACAGTTTTTATTCCGGCAGAGGCAGCCGAGTCATTCAGCATACAGACCACAGGCCAGTATGCCGGTATAGGTGCCCTGGTTACATCCATTGAGAAGAAAATCTATATTAGTCAGCCTTATGAAGGGTTTCCGGCTTATCAGGCAGGCATCCGCGTCGGTGATCAGATTGTTTCAGTAGGCGGAAAACCTGTGAATGGAAACACTACCACAGATGTGACCACCTTGCTCAAAGGTCCTCCTAATACTGAAGTTGAGCTCGTTGTGCGACGCCAGGGTATTAAGGAAGATATTCCACTCAGACTTACAAGAAAACGCATCAAGGTAAAAAGTGTGGCGTGGTCCGGATTGATGAAGCCGGCCACAGGTTATATACAGGTTTCTGAGTTTAATCCGGGAACGGGCAGAGAGGTGGAAGCAGCATTCCGCGCACTTCGTGAAAAGGGCATTACTTCTCTGGTGCTCGACCTCAGAGATAATCCGGGTGGATTATTATATGAGGCGGTCAATGTGGCTAACCTGTTTCTGTCGAAAGGAAAAGAGGTGGTGAGTACCAGGGGTAAAATGCCCGACTCAAATAAGATTTACAGCACTTTGAACGAACCGCTGGATACAACCATGCCAATGGTTGTGCTGGTGAGCGGCGGAAGCGCTTCGGCCAGTGAAATTGTCGCAGGTGCATTGCAGGACTATGACCGGGCCGTGCTGATAGGACAAAAAACTTTTGGCAAGGGACTCGTTCAGATTACAAGACCTCTGCCCTATGATGCCCAGATCAAATTAACAACTGCGAGGTATTATATTCCCTCGGGCCGCTGTATTCAGGCACTGGATTATTCAAAACGCGACAGCAATGGCCTTGCAATCAGAACAGCAGATTCATTGAAAACAGAATTTAAAACTGCAGGCGGCCGAAAAGTTTATGACGGAGGTGGGCTTGATCCGGACCTGAAAGTGGCCGGTTCCGTCCCTGTGGAATTACTTACCTCTTTATACAGTGGCGGCCACCTGTTTATGTATGCCAGAGAATATTGTGCGACGCACCCTGCTCCGGCAGACTTATCGGCCTTCAAAATTACACCCGCCGATCTGGAAGTTTTCCGCGGATGGCTTTCAAAAAGGAACTTTCAGTTTGAAACTGCTTTGGAGCAACAGTTGCAGGAGTTCGAATCCATTGCGAAAAAAAATCAGGCATGGAGTGAATTGGGCCCCGCGGTCTTAGGCATGAGAAACAAAATTTCTGCCGGCAAGAATTCCGTATTCAATCAGCATCAGTCCTTTTTGATTTCCCTGCTGGAGCAGGAAATAGCGTTTCATTACCAGCTGGATGAGGGGCGCGTAAGGGTTTCCTTTGGCCGTGATCCCGTACTTAATGAAGCTGCCAGGATCCTTGCTGATGCTCCGGCCTTTCAAAAAATTCTTTCATCATCGCATGTCCCTGCTGCTAAGCCTTGAGGCGTCTGATCAGTATTGTTCTGCTGCGCTTCATGAAGAAGGAAATCTGATTGCCACAGAGCGAATTACTGAGCCCCGGATGGCTGCTTCGTTACTTGCTCCTGCGGTGAAGAAACTTTTGCAGGATAACCATGTTGCCTTTTCACAACTCAGTGGGGTGGCCATAGGATCAGGTCCCGGCTCATATACCGGGTTAAGAATAACTTCATCCCTTGCAAAGGGTATTTGTTTAGCACTTCAGATTCCGCTAATCGCCGTGAACACTTTAAGTGCCATGACCGAAGCGGTAATTAACCGGCATGGCTTTATATTTTTTTGTCCTGCGCTGGATGCAAGACGCAATGAAATCTATTTTCAGATTCAGGAACCATCACGGAAAATTGTTGTGCCTGTTACCAATCTTATTGTTGAGAAAAACAGTTTCAGTGAACAGCTGGAGCAGGGCCCTGTTTTATTTTTTGGAAGTGGTGCCCGGAAAATAGCCGACATCACCGGTCATGAGCATGTAACGGCCGAAAATATTCAACCCGATGCCGGATATGTAGGCGTTCTTGGATTTCAAAAGTGGAAAGCCGGGGAATTTGAGTCCCTTGAATTATTTGAACCTTTTTATCTGAAAGAATTTATTGCAGGACGTAAACCCGGGAACGGTTAATTTTGCAGAACCTGTATGAGTGAAGAAATAAAAAACCGTGTTGCCGATGCCGGACTGATCACATTTGATCTGGAGGATTTTTATAAAGAGGGTGAGCGGGTTGTTTTTGACATCAAGCCATTGCTGGAGCAGGAGCTGATTCTGAGGGAGAAACCATTCAGGGAGTTTGTAAAGAGCAACGATTGGTCCGGCTTTTCGGAGAAACATGTAGCAATCTTTTGCTCTTTGGATGCCATTGTGCCAGTGTGGGCTTATATGTTGCTGGTTGCTGCGCTTGAGCCTTATGCGAAGACTATTGTTTACGGTGATCTTGATAAGCTTGAGGAGAAATTGTTTCTGAATTCACTGGCAACCGTCGACTGGACTGCTTATTCAGGAACCAGGGTTTTTGTGAAAGGGTGCAGCAAAGCGCGTGTTCCTGAAGGTGTTTTTGTGGAAGTGACTGCCCGTTTAAAACCTTTTGTTTCGGGCCTGATGTTCGGAGAGCCCTGCAGCGCAGTGCCTGTTTTTAAGAAAAAGTGAATTTACTGCCTTTTTTGGCCTTTTTTAACAATTTTTAATAGCCTTGTTTTCATGCACTTAGCTTGCCTTCAGAGCTAAAAGGTGATTTTTATAAGGTTCTTTTTACAAGTTTTTTTGCAGTAGTCTGTTCACCTGTTATCTTTGCAGTCCTGTTTTTACGGTTAGACCAAAAATCTGCCTTCAAGCTGTGAAAAACCCAATTTTGGGTGCATTTAACTAACGAAAGAGTTAGTTAAGGAGTTCTTTGAATAGATGAATTGATAG
>JBMTCO010000078.1:0-12202 GCA_049430945.1 Cyclobacteriaceae bacterium | reverse complement strand
AGTGAAGGGAAGGGAAAATCTCTCTCACTGAAATAAGAAATTCAGGCCCCAGCAAATTGCCCGGAAAAAGTTTGATAAAATCCGCCCCTGATTGTTCTGCAGCGACTATCTCTGAGGGCGTCATACACCCGGGAATATGAAAAATATCATGAATAGAGGCAAACTGAATAACTTCAGCATCCGTGTTCGGACTTACAAGGAAATCAGCACCCAGACTCAGAAAATATTTTGCCGTTTTTAAGTCTTTAACAGTACCAGCGCCCAGAATCAGATCCGGCATCTCAAGATCCCTTAACCTTACCAGGGAGGCAAAATTTTCAGCAGCCTCCGGCCCGCGGTTCGTAAATTCAGCAATCCTTATTCCTGCATTATACAGCGCCCTTAAAATCCTGATTCCCACCTCCTGATCAGCATGAAAAAACAAAGGCAACAGTCCTTGTCTCAGAATCTCATTTTTTACATCAATCCGTTTTTTCATATTTCGGTTTTTCAACGTCGGATTTTCCTGCCCTGATCACCATTCATCAGATTTGTAATCTCAGCTACTGAAACATTATTGAAATCTCCTGGAACGAAATGCTTCAGGCATCCGGATGCAAGCGCAAAATCCAATGTACGCTGCATATCGTGACCGAAGGTTTGCAACCCGTAAATAATCCCTGCGGTAAAAGCATCACCGGCCCCTACCCTATCTGTGATCCTGCTAATGTGATGAGCCTGACCTTTGTAAAGAATTTTATTGTGAAACAGGATACCTGAAAAAATCAGGTATTCTGGATGAGATAAATCTCTTAGCGTTGTGGAGACAGTTTTTAAATTACCAAAGCTGTCTGCAATTGTTCTCAGGGTAACCTCTGGTCCGGAGGTGTCTGCTGGTACACCCAGCATTTTTTCAGCTGCCTCGGGATCGGCGATGAGCACATCGCACTCAGAAATTATTTCGGGCATTACCTCCGAAGGATGCTTACCATATTTCCAAAGTGTGGACCGGTAATTCAAATCGCAGGAAACAGTAAGTCCGTTTCTTCTTGCAGAATCTACAGCTTCTTTAAGGGTTTCAGCAGCACTCTGAGAAATGGCAGGTGTAATACCTGAGAAGTGAAACCAGGATACGTTTTCAAAAATTTTATCCCAGTCAACCATTCCCCTCCGTATCTCCGACATGGCCGAAAGATGACGGTCATAAATAATATTACTGTTCCTCTGACCTTCACCCGGTTCAAGGAAATAAATACCCATCCGCTCACTGCCAAAGATTATATGAGCTGTATCAACACCCTCAGCACGAAGCCTTTTAAGCGCTGCCATGCCCAGCTCATTATCGGGTAATCGCGAAACAAAAGAAGCAGACAATCCAAACTGAGCCAGCGATACAGCCACATTAGCCTCTGCACCACCGAAGTTTACATCGAAAGTCCGGACATCAGAAAACCTTTGATGACCTTCAGCAGAAAGCCTTAACATGATTTCACCAAATGTTATAATTTTTTTCATCGACACATCTGCTGTTAATTTTTCAGCCTACATAAAATGAACGCGCTCCGGCAGTACACACATTCTGACAATATCACCTGTTTTAAAATTTGGTTTGGGTGAAATAACTGTGATTAATCCTTGTCCGGTTTCCACCTGCACTTCATAGTGAGGACCATTAAAACTTATTCTGCTTACTGTTCCTGTAAACTCTGCATCTGCTGATTCGGTAAACACAAGATCATCAGGACGAAGAAAGGCCTGACGATCCGGCGACTGCTCATCTATCGGGAATAAATTGAATTTTCCGAACAGCGATGCAGCATACGCATTGACAGGCTTTCTGTAAATATGTTCAGGTCTGCCCTGCTGGACAAGGTGTCCATCCTGCAAAACAAAGATGAAGTCAGCCCATGGCAAGGTATCACCCGAGTCATGCGAAACAAGAATGGATGTAATTCCAAGCTGGTCGCTGACACGTTCCAAAACGTACTTCATCTGGATCCGGTGCATTGCATCCAGATTCGAAAAAGGTTCATCCAGTAACAAAAGTTCAGGTCCTGTAACAAGTAACCGGGCCAATGCAATGCGTTGCCTTTCTCCTCCTGAAAGCTGATCAGTTTTCCGCTCCATAAGGTGGTCAATCTCACAGATACGAATAATACGATTCAAGGCAGGCTCAGACATTGCTGATGCATATTGAAGGACCTGCTCTACCCTCAGAAATTTAGGCAACTCAAAGAATTGAGACAGATACGCAATTTGTTCATGACCGGGGACGAGCTTTTCAGCAGGCCCCTGAATAAGTTGATTGCGAAGCCTGATTGATCCACTATTAGGTTGAAGCAGCCCACCGATCAACTTGAGAATGGTGGTCTTTCCGGAACCTGTCTCACCAGCGAATGCAATTTTGACCCCCTCTTCCTGTGTAAAGGAAAGTTCAGCCAGGCTGAAACCGGGCAGATTATAAGTCACTTGGGATACGTCAAGGAAAGACATTATTGCGGATTAAATCCAAAGTTATGATAAGATGTTCAATTCCGGTTTGCAGATATAAAGGAATGCAGTTAGTTTGAAAGAATTATGATCACCAGAAGATCCTTTTTAGCCGGCGCTGCTGGTTCACTTGCAGGATTATCGCTTGCCGGGACTTTTAACGGAATTAACGGCATCGGAAAAAAAATCCGGGTGGCCCTTATTGGCACAGGGTGGTATGGAAAAAGCGATCTGCTTCGACTGCTACAGGTCACTTCTGCGGAAACCGCTGCATTGTGCGATGTTGACCGGGATCAACTCCGTCAGGCAGATGAACTTATCAGACAACGACACCCCGGATCTAAGCCTGAATTATTCACAGATTACGCACGCATGCTTTCCCAGGTGAGGCCCGATGTAGTGATCATAGGGACACCCGACCACTGGCATGCATTGACCTGTATAGAATCCCTGAAATCCGGAGCGCATGTATATGTCCAGAAACCCATCAGCATTGATGTCATGGAGGGTGAAGCTATGGTAGCTGCCGCGCGTAAATACAAAAGGGTTGTTCAGGTCGGTCTTCAAAGAAGATCAACGCCTCATTTGCTTGAAGCCAGAAAAAATATTCTTGACACAGGATTGCTTGGAAAAATCCGCCATGTTGAAATGTGTTGCTATTATCACATGCGCGGGCATACCGGATCAACATCCATTCCGGTGCCAACCCATCTGGATTATGACTTGTGGGTGGGGCCTGCTCCAAAAAGAAATTACACGCAATTGCCTCACCGCGGATGGTGGCGCGCCTACATGGAATACAGCAACGGCATTATGGGCGATATGTGCGTGCATATGTTTGATGCGGTACGCTGGATGCTCAACCTTGGATGGCCAGAAAAAATAAGCTCCTCCGGAGGTATTTTCATGGATAAGAGTTCAGATTCAAATACTGCAGATACTCAGACTGCCCTGTTTGAATATCCTGAACTGAATTGTGTGTGGCACCACAGAACATGGGGCACCTCCGTTAATCCAGATTATCCCTGGGCTTTTACCCTGTATGGTGAGAAAGGCACACTTTGGTGCAGTACAACACGCTATGACTTCTATCCGGCAGACACAACTCAAAAACCAATTCATGGTGAGGTTTTGTATGAGCGCGAAAAATTCCCTGAAGATGTTACTGAAAAAGACATTGAACTTCATTGTGCACCGGCAACCAGAGCACATTTTGCTGATTTTTTTAATGCAATAGCATCAGGAAATAGTCCTGTAGCAAATATTTCAGAAGGACATATTTCAACCGCAAGTTGTATCCTGGCAAACTTATCTATGAAACTGGGAAGGCCTTTGTCATATGATCCCGCCACCAGGACCATAATAGGTGACTCCGAAGCCACCGGTTTGCTGATACGGGCATACCGGGACGGGTGGGTTCATCCTCACCCTGACCGCGTTTAAGCGATTAAGTTTTTATGGCACTAAAAATTACGGCATGAAAATTGATTTCTGACGGAATTCATGAAACAGAATCGCAGATAGCAGTTCGTTTCTTTTATATTTAGCACCAAATAAAAAGGCAGAAATATGTTGAATAGATGGATCATCGTGTTTTTTTCCTTCGTCGCCAACGTTGGTTTCGCACAAACTTTTGAGGAGTTTATGAAAACCGGTGACGAGTTCTATGCAGTCAGGAATTATAAAGAGGCCATCTATAACTTCACACAGGCCATCGGATTGCAGCCAAATAGCTCAAAGGGATACTGGTACCGGGGCGATTGCTACAGGGAGATGAAAGATTACCAGAATGCAGCTACAGATTATTCAATCGCAGTTGACCTGGAGCCGAAAAATGCACGGCTTCGTCGCCTTCGAGGTGACAGCTACTATGACATGAAAAATTATGCCATGGCAGAAAAGGATTACACAAAATCCATCGACCTTGATCCCAACAGTGCCACCACCTGGTTGTACCGCGGTGATTGTTATGAACTGACACAACAGAAGGACAAAGCTTGTTCTGATTACAAAAAAGCGCAGGAACTGGGGTCAAAGCATGCCAAACCTAGAGCAGTTAAACTTGGTTGTGAATGGGTCAAGTTTATGGCCGGAGCCAAGCCTTGTCCTACAGGCGAAGCCGCCATTACCAAAGTGGAAACTGACCCCTTGAACGGGGCAGTATTTATAGGAAAAGGTATCAGTTATGATGGCTTTGAAATCATCACAGATGACGGAGCCCATTTGAGCGGACCTGAATTCGCTTCGGATGAGGTTTTTGATATTATTCTCAAAAATGCAAAGGGATTTTGCAGCGATACGGACGGAGTCATCCACATGGGTGCAGGATACAGCGTCCGGGAAAACGGTGGTCGCGAAGTGGAGACCATCCACAATATTTATCCTGTTGACCAGGTTTTAAAAGGAGAAGCTGCAAAAAATATTAAGGTACAATTTAAAGTGCCTGCAGGACTGACCCTGCACAAACAGTACATTCTTACAGCGCACTTTTATGACACCCGTGGCAATGCTGAAGTATTTACCGAGCTTCCTTTTATTGTAACCCCTAAAACACTGACCTCCCTCGCTCCCATCACCAGAACAAATCAGAATGACCTTTTGACTGCCGGCGATGGCGGCTCAGTCAGCGGTATAGCATTACACCATAAACATCACGGAGGACTAATTGCCTTTGATCAGCTTGAACGCAACCAGGAATATATTGTAACTGCATCAGATGTAAAGAGCTTCAACAAGCGGTCTCATTTCATCTTCCGGTTTCTTGATCCTGTTGGTAATATTGCTCTTGAGCACAAAGGCAGGTCCGTGTACCACGGGGAACACATTAAACTGGATTTTAAAACCACCAACCTGGCTGCGGGAAATTATTCCCTCTGGCTTAAAATACAGGAACTGGATGCCCCGCTCAATGTAGGCATCGTTGTACCTGTAACAGTAAAATAATCAGTCAAGTCTTTGCCTCAGGCGGTCCTTATTTTTTTCAGTGCTGAGCGAAGCATCAGGGTGGCTGTATAAATAACAACGATTACCACCAGCCAGCGGAGATATTCCATTGGAAGGGCTTTGACGATAAATGCGGCAATAAGCACACCGACAACGCCGGTGATACTAATTGCAAATGAAGCCCTGCGGTTATAGGCACCCTCCTTAATAAACTTCAATCCAGCTATAGGCATCAACATAGCGCATGATCCCATCATAATTGGAAATGCAGTTTTAGCTGACATGCCCAGCATGGCGACCAATGCCATACACGGAGCATACAATCCTATTCCCGCAGTCATCAAGGCACCGAGCACAAAATTAGCCCCTACACCGATTGCAAGCATTGAACCTTCCAGACCTATTACCTCACCAGTCGTTTCCATGTAACCGAGTGCTTTGGCCACAAGAAACCCTGCGGTCACAAACAATGCTATGCCCATTGTAAACTGAATTTTCTTCTCAGGCATTTTAGCAACGATACCTGAGCCCAGCACCGACCCGGTAACAGCAGAAGCAAGCATCAGGATCAATGTTAAAGGCTCCACCTCAACAATCTGAGTATAAATAATAGCCTGAGCGATGGTTGGAATGGCGTTGGCTACATTAAGCGTTCCCGGGATAACCCTGTCCTCGGACTGTTTAAAAAACTTGAACATCGCAGTCTCTGTTGCAAAAGACCCTATCCCAAGAGTATCAAAAAAGTTTGAAATAAAACCAATCAATCCTGTTTTGGTCCAGCTGTTGTTCTCCAACTGATCTTTGTGCTTGCGATAATCCAGGTACAATGCAACGGCAAGAATGATTCCCAGTACTGCAAAGGATATGAGCAAACCGGGTAGGACATAGGATTGGATAGAAGAAAAATCCATAGCGGAGGGTTTAGGTGTATCACAATTATCGCGAATATTTTGAATACATTCGTAAGGTTTTCAACGAACGCACACAGGATTCATGGAAAAATTCCCAAGCATTTTTAATGATGTCATAGGGCCCGTTATGCGCGGACCTTCAAGTTCACATTGTGCAGCCTCTCTGCGCATCGGCAGAATGTGCAGAGACCTGATGAGCGGTAACATACGGCGCGTGTTAATTGAGTTTGACCCCAACGGATCTCTGGCAACCACGCATAAAGGGCAAGGCTCTGATATGGGTCTTTTTGGAGGTTTTTTGGGATGGGAAGCCGACGATGAAAGGTTGCCCGATTACGAACAGGCTGTTCAGGCGGCCGGAATTGAGATACGTATTGATATACTTCCAATTGGTGCTCAGCATCCCAATACCTATCAGATTACCTTATGGAATGAAAGCGAACAGCACTCCCTCATTGCCCTTTCCACAGGTGGTGGAATGATTGAAGTGATTGCGATTGACAGTGCTCCGGTGCAGATGGACGGCGATTTTTTTGAAACACTGGTATACCTTAAGGAGAAGGAGAAAGAAGAAGAGAGAGTCGATGTAAGACAGCAGTTGAGTCAGGCAACAATGGACTTATTTGCTGAGTTGTCCGCTATGGATGAATTCGATGAAATCAACTTACACCAAGGCGCCGGAAATTTCATTGAAATCAAATCTCAGAAACCACTGTCGGATAAATTTTTAGAGCTGATGGGTTCCGATGCTCGGGTTGAGTCATTGCGGGTTATAGAACCGGTTTTACCGGTATTATCCCGAAAAGGGCTGAGTGTTCCTTTCATTACAGTGGAGAAAATGCTTCAGTACAACCAGGGAAAGAATCTGAAGCTCTGGGAATTAGCCTTACACTATGAAAGTATCAGAGGCGGTATTTCTCAGGAGGATGTATTTGAAAAAATGCGCAGAATTATCCGGATCATGCGTCAGGCCATCGAGACAGGCATCAGGGGAACAAATTGGCAAGACCGAATCCTTGGGCCTCAGTCTGTGGGATTCAAACAAGAAATGGAAAACGGAACGCTTGTATCAGGCGATGTGATCAATACCATCATCTTGTTTACCTCCGCTATTATGGAAGTCAAAAGTTCTATGGGCGTAATTGTGGCAGCACCAACAGCGGGTTCATGCGGTGCATTACCGGGTGCAGTCATTGGAACGGCAAGCGTGCTGAATCTTTCAGAAGATGATATGGTTAAGGCGATGCTCGCTGCAGGACTTATTGGTGTATTCATTGCTGCACACGCAACTTTTGCAGCTGAAGTCGGGGGGTGTATGGCTGAGTGCGGATCGGGCTGCGGCATGGCTGCAGCAGGTATTGTCGTACTAAAAGACGGATCACTTGAGCAATCGCTGGCTGCTGCGTCGATGGCGCTTCAGACTTCACTGGGAATGGTTTGTGACACTATTGCCGACCGTGTTGAAGCACCCTGTCTCAACAGAAATGTTATGGCTGCCAGCAATGCGCTGTCCTGCGCCAATATGTCTCTCGCAAATTATAACCACCTGATTCCCCTGGATGAGGTCATAGAAACCATGAAAAAAGTCGGCGATGCCATTCCACACACATTAAGATGCACAGGACTGGGTGGACTGGCCATTACCAAAACAGCCAAAGAAATTGAAGCGAGACTGAACAACAATATGGTGCCTGTAGGAACCGCTTCGGGATATAAAGTTTGCTGAAAATTTATCCTGTTCTTCCTACAATGAATAACCTTCCCGGTACTTACGGCGAACAAACTCGTTGGCGTCGTCAAAGTTGGTAATCTTCATATTGGTTCCATCCCAAAGCAACTTGATGTACCTGCCCGGGAAGTTAAACTGGCCGGGACGAGTCAGATTTGGCTTTCTGATATCATAGCTACGGATAGCCAGATTACCCATGAGAATACTTTCTGTCAATGGTCCTGCGAGCGCAAAGTCTGAACTCAGCTCCATTTTTCCATAACCTTGAATACATGCTTCAACCCACTCAACATAGTGCCCTGTATCAGCACCTCCGGGTATCCGTCTGATGGTCTGAGGAACGTTAACTTCTTTGGTGCGCGATGTTGGAAGGAGTTGCGGGTTTATTCCATAAGTGCCACACATCATTTTACCTTTGGATCCGATCATAATCACCCCGTTGCCACCATCTCCCATCATTTCATTCGGGCCCAGCTCTTCAGGACGCTCGGGCTGAATGCCACCATCCATCCAGTGGAACTTAACGGAAGGTTTTCCGCTGAGGGATGGGAAGGTCATTATTACATGGGATGAAGGGGGACAACTTTCGGGGAAATATCCTCTTTTGAATTCATCCACATAAACACTGCCCACACTGCATTCAACATCCGTGGGATAACCCAGACCAAGTACTCTGAATGCAGGCTCTATAATATGACATGCCATATCACCTAAAGCGCCTGTTCCGTAATCCCACCAGCCGCGCCAGTTAAAAGGCACCAGCTTATCGATATACTCTTTTTTAGGGGCTGTTCCAAGCCACAAGTCCCAATCAAGTTCTGCGGGAACCGCAGTTTTTCGATCCGGCCAGGGAATTCCCTGAGGCCAAACCGGGCGATTGGTCCAGCAATAAACCGTATGGACATCCCCGATCAATCCGGCATCATACCACTCTCTCATCTGACGCACACCATCGCCGGAAGCACCCTGGTTACCCATCTGGGTTACCACCTTATATTTTTTTGCTGCCTCAGTCAGCATTCTTGCTTCATAGATATCGTGCGTCAGTGGCTTCTGAACATAGACATGCTTCCCCAGTTGCATAGCAGCCATGGCCTGGACGGCATGCATATGATCTGGTGTAGATACAGAAACTGCATCAATGTGCTGATGCTCTTTTTCAAGCATCTTACGGTAATCCTTGTAGTAAACTGCTTTTGAAAAAGTCTTCACGGATTTTTCCGCGCGGCGGTCATCCACATCGCAGAGATAAGCGATTTTAGCTTTTGGATGTTTCGCAAAAGTGGCAATGTCGGTCTCCCCCTTTCCTCCTACTCCTATTCCGGCAATGTATAATGTATCACTTGGTGCACGGTGTCCTTTACCCAGAACATGCCGGGGAACAATGGAAACTCCAAATGGCATGGCCGCAGCGGCAACGGATGCCTTTTTAACAAAACTTCTTCTGCTGATCATAATATTTAAGCTTCAAATTTTACACTAATGTCCAGCGTTCGCTGATCATACTTTAAACCATACTGATCCAGAACATCCTGAGGCACACCATCCCATTGGTTCGGGCGATTGCCTTCGTATCCCATGTCTTCAATTCCCATTTTGCTTGTAAAGAAGCCACAGGCTGTCAGATCACGCATCAGATTAAAAAATGCCACACCCTGACTCATTTCAGGAGCCGCTTTTTCAGGATAAGCAATCTGATCCAGTAAAGCTGTCTGATTTTCTGCTTTCAGGTTTACAAAAGCATTTCCAAATTGCTTATTGGATTGCAGGTCCAACCATTTTAAACCGCCACGCATGGGGATCTGATGGTGCGGCATATCCTTAACAATAAATTCAATAAATGCCGGTACTCCTGCATCAGACGCGCTTCCGGATTTATCATCTTTTGGAATGATCAGATCTGCCAAAAGGGTAATGGTTTTCATCTCATGCTCTGAAAAGAAAGTTTCAGCCATGATTTTATCGTAATGTGCCTGCTCTTCCGGCGTGCGGTCATAATTGAGCGATTCTGAAGGCGCAGCTACAGGCTTTCCGTCAGGCCCGCAAGACTGAAGCAATGCACCGCTACCAAGAGTTCCGAGCGCCAGGTTTTTAAGATATTTTCTTCTGTCCATATAACAATCAGATGTTTTGCTTTTTCATTTCTTCCATGATGTACTCGCTGGCTCTCATAGATAACGCCAGGATAGTCCAGGTTGGATTTTTATCTGCCTGAGATACGAATGGACCGCCATCCACAACAAACAGATTTTTACAATCATGAGCCTGATTGTGCTTGTTGACAACCGAATTCTTAGGATCATTACCCATTCGTGTTGTTCCAACCTCGTGAATAATGCGACCCGGCGCCTCCAGACCATAATTTTTATCTGCGCCGTCATCACCCCAGGTGATTACCCCTCCCATTTTATGAATGATCTCCCTGAAGGTTTGTTTCATATGACGGGCCTGGCGTACTTCTTGATCTGTCCACTTATAGTGAAACCTAAGGACAGGGATGCCAAACTTATCAACTGCATTCGGATCAATCTCACAGTAGTTATCTTTCAGGGCAATCGCCTCACCTCTTCCTGACATGCCAAATGTTGCTCCATAGAAATAACGATAATCATCCTTCAACCCTACTCCATATCCGCCAGCAGGTTTCATTTGTCCATCGCGACCGGGATATTTTCCGTTGAGGCCCTGCATCCCAAATCCAAATCCGTATCCTGGCATTCCCATGCCACCCCAGTATTCAATGTGATAGCCTCGAGCAAAATCCAGATTCTTATTATCAAGCCACCATGGAGAGTAAATATGCATTCCGCCTACACCATCCTCATTGTACCTTTTTCTTCCAATAAGCTGAGGCAGTATTCCACCCATGGCTGCGCCAGTGCTGTCATGCAGATATTTACCCACGACATTACTGGAGTTTGCCAAACCATTGGGATGTTGCCTGGACCTTGAGTTCAGAAGCAAGCGCGCAGACTCACAGGCACTGGCAGCAAGAACAACCACGCGCGCGTTTACGGTGTACTCCTGCATGTCTGTTTTATCTACATACGACACGCCCGTAGCCATTCCTTCATCATTGGTCAGCACTTCACGTGCCATGGCATTGGCAATAACATCCACATGACCGGTTTGCAACGCAGGGTTGATCAGAACAGATGAAGATGAAAAGTCACCGTAGACCTGACAGCCCCGATTACACTGAGCGCAATAAAAACACGCGCCGCGGTCTTTGTTATTGGGCAGCGCCTTGGTGAGAATAGAAAGCCGTGAAGGAATAACCGGCACGCCCGTTGCAACTGCTGCATCTTTTATAAATAATTCATGCAAACGCGGCTTCGGTGGGGGCAGAAAAATACTGTCCGGATCATTGGGTAAATTTTCTTTTGAACCAAAAATACCGATCAACTGATCAATGCGGTCATAATAAGGAGCGACATCTTCATAGCCGATGGGCCAGTCATCGCCGAGGCCGTCAATACTTTTACGCTTAAAATCTTTAGGGCCGAAACGAAGTGAAATTCTTCCCCAATGATTGGTACGTCCGCCAAGCATTCGGGAACGAAACCAATCAAATTTAGTACCATCTTTATGCGTGTAGGGTTCACCCTCAAGCTGCCATCCTCCATAGGCTGCGTCAAAGTCACCAAAGTTTCTAAGCGGCGTGCTGGCTCCGCGCCTCGGTGAATCGTAGGACCACTTTAGCTGGGTAACATTCTTTTTGGGATCATACATTGGACCCGCTTCCAGGATTACAGTTTTAACCCCGGCCTGAGCGAGCATGTAAGCTGCCATTCCACCGCCGGCACCGGAACCCACAATACATACATCGTAATCTTTTGAATTTTTCTTTATTTGAAAATCTGGCATGAGCAATAATTATAGCCCTTAATCTAGGGCTAAAATCGGGAATCTGAAACACCATTGATGTATTTCAAATTCCATGGAAACGCAGATATCATTTTTTACGGATCAGCGTCAGTCCATCCCGTATGGGTAGGATGACCTTTTCAATCCTTTGATCGCTACTTACCGCCCTGTTAAAGGCATTCAATGCGGCGGCCTTTTTATCGGAATCAGGCTGTAAAACCTTACCGGACAAAAAAAAATCACTTAGGTGCTTGACGGAATGAAAAACGTTTGTATCTTTGTG
>JBMTCO010000077.1:0-12249 GCA_049430945.1 Cyclobacteriaceae bacterium | reverse complement strand
TAAAACATGCCAGTTGAGCATTGCGCCAATGTCATCCGCACAGGTAATGAGCTGGGCCTGGTGACTTTTTATAAGCTGGTGGCAGCCGGCAGACCAGGGGCTGTAAATACTTCCCGGCAGAGCAAAGACATCCCGGTTGTATGAATTCATAATATCTGCTGTGATTAATGCACCGCCTTTTTCTCCGGCCTCCACCACCACAATGGCATCGCTTAGTCCTGCAATTATCCTGTTCCTGGCAGGAAAATGATGTGCATCAGGACCTGATCCGAAGGGTTCTTCTGTTAAAAGACCGCCATTTGAAATCATTTTCATTGCCACGCCGGCATGTGATTCAGGATAAATCCGGTCAATACCACTGCCTAAAACACCTATGGTAGGAATTTCATGTTGCAGACAGGAGGAGTGTGCCTGAATGTCAATTCCATAGGCAAGCCCGCTTACAACCAGTGGTTCAAATTTTTTCAGGCCTTTGATTAGTTCATGAGTAAGACCCCGCCCGTAAGAGGTAGCCTTTCTTGTGCCTACAATGGCTATGACCCTTTTATGATTAAGATTAATATTTCCCTTAATAAAAATTACTGCCGGTGCATCGGGCACTTCCCTGAGTCTTGCAGGAAATGCTGCCTCATTATAAAAGTAAATGCCTGTATGATTCTTTTCAGCAAGTCTGAATTGCTCTTCAGCCAGCTTGAAGGTGCCGGAATTTCTGATGGAAGAGGCAGTTTGAGTTCCGATTCCCCTGATCCTGGTAAGTTTTGAAACCGGAAATTTAAATATTTCAGTTGCTGAGCCAGCCGTTTCCATAAGTTCTCTGAACAAATGGTCTCCAACTCCCGGGATAAGCCTTAGCGCCAGCATTGCCAGCCGTTCCTGTTGCATAAGATGGTTGCAGCAGACTAAATACGATCCCGTATTTCGAGTAAAAACCCTTTAATGCGCTGTAGGGCGTTGATGAACTCGATTTTGTCTTTCAGGGCAATGGAGTCATTCTTGATCATTTCCTTTGCTCCCTGAAGTGTAAAGCCTTTTTCTTTAACCAGATGATAAATGAGCCTGACATTTTCAATGTCTTCCCTGGTGAACTGACGATTTCCTTTGCGATTCTTTTTAGGCTGTATGATCTCAAATTCAGTTTCCCAAAATCGGATCAGAGAAGGGGCTACATTGAATATTTCTGCCACTTCGCCGATAGAATAATACAGTTTCTCTATTTCTTTTTCTTTGTAAGCCATCAGCATTTCAAATATCGGATATTGAACAAAATCTCAAAACATTTGCACGATTTTAATTAAAACAACTATAATGAAACAGCCTAAATTATGTTAATAATCAGGTCGTTGCCCCCGTTTTATTACGGTAGCAATTCAGGAAAAAAATGTGAACCTCCGGCAAACTTAAACCGGAGAGAAGTTTCACTTTTTTGCCTCCTTTATGATTTCGTTATAAGAGGATTGCTTCAGATCACGATACATGAAATGAATAGGGTTTATCCATTTTTCCCTGAAAAGAACTTCATAATGAAGATGAGAACCTGTTGATGTCCCTGTACTTCCTACCAGACCAATAAGCTCACCACGTTTTACTTTTTGTCCTTCAGAAACCTTAAAACCGGAAAGGTGAGCATATCTGGTTTCAAACCCGTAACCATGGTTTATAAATATAACATTACCGTATCCTCCCCGGTATTCAGCAGAGGTAATAATACCATCACCGGTAGAATATACAGGAGTTCCTGTTGCTGCTGTCAGGTCAAGGCCATTATGAAGTCTCCAGTCGCCATAGACCGGATGTTGCCTCATACCGAATAACGGGTGAAACCTTGTCAATTGTCTGTTATCAATTGGCTGAATTGCAGGCCTGCTGGCCAGCATTTCCTCAGTAGCACTTACTGAGCGTGATATTTCACGGAATGATTCATTTTGAAGCCTGGCCTTGCTCTTTAACTTTGTAAGGGTTCTGAATGCCTCATTCATCAGGGGAATATTATCCGAAACGCCCGTATTGTATTCCTCATGGCCTCCAATTCCGGCCTTGCGGATTTCAGGGTCAAGTTTTTCCAGGTTCAGTGCAATCCTGAAGTGTTGGTCATCCTGCTTTTCCAGCCTGTTTAATTCCTCAAGCAAGGACTGCACCTGAGCATTTATTTCCGTCCAGACAGCCCTATGTGTCTTGTTTTCGGAAATAATTTTCCTCTCAAGTATTTCAGGGAAGTAAGCGAAAAGAACAGTAAATACTGAAACGGAGGTAAGAAAACCAGTTACTGCCAAGATCAATATTTTTCTTACAGCAATTGAAAACCCGTACGTTACCGGTACGAAAGAACATTGGGTGGGGTCATATCGGTAATAGATCTTCAACATTAATCCAGTGATTGACTCATTTCTCCGGCCCTTTTACGTATTAATTCAAGATCTGAGAATGAAAATGACTCTACCATAAAAGAAATAGGGTTCACAGGTCTGCCATTAAGAAAAACTTCGTAATGCAGGTGCGGTGCAATACTTGTTCCGGTTTGTCCTACAGTTCCTATGATCTGACCTTGCTTGACTGACTGTCCCAGCCTTATAAATACAGATTCCATTTTGGTATAACGCGTCTGGTATCCCTTACCATGATCTATCAGGATAAAACTTCCTGAACCGCCGGGGGTCACATCAATATGAGTCTTAATAATTTTCCCACCGGCAGTGGCCAGAACTTCAGTACCTCTTTCAGCCACCAGATCCAGGCCGGTGTGTCTGTATATTTTTTTATTGAACGGGTTAATGCGATTTCCAAATCCACTCGCTATCATTCCAGGCTCAAGATTTCTTATCGGTGATATGGTTGGATAATGCTGCAACTCTACGACATCACTTTTGGAAGGCCAGAATAAACCTGAAAATCCGGCATGATTTGCTGCCAGATTTCGAGACGTATGGTCAAGTGTCTCTGAAGTTTGCCTCAGCAATCTTTGAAATTCATCGGTTCCCAAACCTGAAGATTCAGTTCTTTTTTGTAAAGCCGGGCTCTTGATGGATGTAGGTAAATCAGTCAGGTACAATCGACGGTAAATATCTGATTCTGCCGATTTGAGTTCCGAAATCTGATTATAAAGTGTTTCAACTTCAGATAGTATGATCCCTTTTTGTGACGCGAATGCCTGATTTTCATTTTCCATCCGCATTGTTTCTTCACTTTTGAAAATTGCACCCTGAAATTCTATCAGGCCCCATAAGCTGAAACCGGCCGAGGCAATGAACAAGAGTCCCTTCAGCAATAATCTGTCCCACCGGACGGCTACCTTTTCATAGCGCAGGTTAGATTTGTTGTACTTATATAACGTCCTGTTCACTACTGTAGTTGTTCAAATGCTTATTTTTGCCGCAATTTTTAGGGAAAAGGGTGTTAAAGTTAATTAATCCGGTTAATCTCAACAAATACGTTATCCATGACTTCTGCCGAAATCAGAAAAAATTTTCTTCAGTTTTTTGAATCCAAAGGACACCTGATAGTTCCTTCGGCTCCACTTGTACTGAAAAATGACCCCACCTTGTTATTTACAAATTCAGGAATGGTGCAGTTCAAGGATTTTTTTCTTGGAAATGCTCGGCCTAAATCACTGCGTATTGTCGATACTCAGAAGTGTCTGAGGGTAAGTGGAAAACATAACGACCTGGAGGATGTGGGCATGGATACCTACCACCAGACCATGTTTGAAATGCTGGGCAACTGGTCTTTTGGTGACTACTTTAAAAAGGAGGCCATCGCATGGGCCTGGGAACTTTTAACAACAGTTTATAAACTTCCTCCGGAAAGACTTTATGCAACTGTATTTGGAGGAGATGCTGCAGAAGGCCTTGATGTTGATCAGGAAGCTATGGACTTGTGGATTCCATTTATAGGCAAGGACAGGGTATTACATGGTTCAAAAAAGGATAACTTCTGGGAAATGGGTGACGCGGGTCCGTGCGGACCATGTTCTGAGATTCATATCGACCTGCGTTCTGAAAAGGACCGTGCACTTGTTCCGGGAAAAGACCTTGTAAATAAAGATCATCCTCAGGTTGTTGAAATATGGAACCTCGTCTTTATGCAGTTCAACCGGCTTGCGTCAGGACAACTGGAGCCATTGCCCGATAAGCATGTTGATACTGGCATGGGTTTTGAGCGTTTGTGCATGGCCATACAAGGGAAAACATCAAACTATGATACCGATGTGTTCACGCCTCTGATTGATTTTATTTCGGCGAAGTGTGGCATTGCTTATGGTGCTGCGCCAAAAACCGATATCGCCATCCGTGTGGTGGCCGATCACATCAGAGCAGTAAGCTTCGCAATTGCCGATGGACAGTTGCCATCTAACACAGGTGCGGGATATGTAATACGTCGCATTCTGCGTCGTGCCGTTCGTTATTCATTCTCATGGCTTGAAATGAAAGAACCATTTTTGTATACCATTACGCCTGTGCTGGCCGGTCAGTTTAAGGATGTATTTCCTGAATTGCACCAGCAACTAGACTATGTAAGTAAGGTTGTACTGGAAGAGGAGAACTCTTTTTTAAGAACGCTTGACAAAGGATTAAAAAGAATGGAAGGACTGGAATCTATTTCAGGAGCGCAGGCATTTGAACTTTATGATACCTATGGGTTTCCTCTTGATCTTACTGCTCTGATTGCCCGTGAACGAGGCTGGACAGTTGATGAACAGGACTTCCGCCGGGAGATGGAAAAACAAAAGTCAAGGTCCAGAGCAGATGCTGTAAAGGAAACAGGCGATTGGAATATCCTCTCAGAAAAGTCCGGAACTGAATTCATTGGCTATGATTATACGACATCCGAATCAAGAGTTATAAAATATCGCCGCATAAAACAAAAGAACCGTGAGTTGTACCAGGTGGTACTGGATAAGACTCCATTTTATGCTGAAAGTGGCGGACAATCAGGAGATACCGGTTTTTTGTTAGCCAATGGAGAGAAACTGGATGTTCTTGATACCGTTAAAGAAAATGATCTCATCATTCACATCACCGAAAATTTCTTTTCTGATCCGGAAGGGATTGTCCTGACTGAAGTAAATACTGCAAGGCGGCGTTCAATTATGAACAATCATTCTGCTACCCATTTGCTGCATGCGGCACTTCGACAAATCCTTGGCAAGCATGTGGAACAACGTGGTTCACTTGTTGATGACCGAATGCTCCGGTTCGACTTTTCCCACTTTGCTGCACTCACCGGTGCAGAGCTTTTACAGATTGAAGATCTGGTTAATCAGAAAATCCGGGAAAATATCAGCACGTCAGAGTTGCGACAGGTCCCTATTGCACAAGCTAAAGAAATGGGTGCAATGGCACTCTTTGGTGAGAAATACGGAGACCTTGTAAGGGTAATTACTTTTGATCCTTCATTTTCTGTTGAGCTTTGCGGAGGCACCCATGTTCCTGCAACAGGAACCATCGGCTATTTCCGTATTGTTTCTGAAGGATCTGTTGCAGCAGGTGTCAGAAGAATTGAGGCGGTTACCGCTTCCGGCGCACAACATTATGCAAGGGAAGAGTCTGAGACGCTGGACGCAATAAGGGAGTTGTTTAAGAACCCCAAAGATCCACTGGCAACAATAAACCATTTAATAGAGGAGAAAGCAGCTCTTGAAAAGAAACTTGAGCAACTCTATCAACGGCAGGCCATTGAGATCAAGGAAAAACTCGCCTCAAATGCAAATTCAGAAAATGGTCGTACACTCATAATTGAATCACTTATACTTCCTGATGCAGATTCAATGAAAACAATTGCCTACGCACTACGTCAGCAATTTGCTGACCTATTGTTGATACTTGCTGCCAATGTGGAAGGTAAACCGATGGTAACAGTAATGATAGGAGAGGAACTTCTTAAATCAGGAAGATACCATGCAGGAAACATGGTAAGAGAACTGGCAAAGGAAATAAGTGGAGGGGGAGGAGGCCAGCCATTCTATGCAACCGCAGGCGGAAAAAATGCTGATGGCATCCCCAATTTAATCAATAAAGCAGTTCAGCTTGTCGGATGAAATATATGGGTGAGCCGGAACTTGTGGTAGGTCTTGAAGTTCATGCGCAACTTCTGACTAATTCCAAGATTTTCTCTTCAGATGCAGTAACCTTCGGTGATGATCCCAATACGCATGCCGGATTTATTACGCTGGCACATCCTGGCACGCTTCCTAAAATGAACAGCAAGGTTGTTGAGTTGGCGGTACGGATGGGGCTGGCCTGTCATTGCAGGATTTCGCCAACAGTTTCGTTTGACAGAAAGAACTATGTTTATCCTGATCTGCCTAAAGGATACCAGATAACTCAGGATAAGAATCCTATTTGCAGGAATGGTTTTGTGGAGACGGAGGATGGAAAAAAAATCCATTTAAACCGAATCCATTTGGAGGAGGATGCAGGCAAATCTATTCATGATGCAGATCAGACAATGACCTGTCTTGACTTCAATCGCGCGGGCACACCACTGATTGAAATCGTTACGGAGCCGTGTATTCATTCTTCAGAAGATGCTGCAAGGTTTATGACAGAAGTGCGCAGTATGCTGAAGTTTTTAAAAATATGTGATGGCAATATGGAGGAGGGGTCATTACGTGCTGATGCAAACGTTTCAGTGAGGTTCAGGGGTGATCAGGGCCTTGGCAAAAAGGTTGAGATCAAAAACATGAATTCTATACGAAATCTCAGGGATGCAATTGATTATGAGTTCAGAAGGCAGTCAGAAATGCTTATACAAGGTATCCCTGTAACATCGGAAACCAGATTGTACAATGCAGATACGGGAACAACCTTCCCTATGCGTGAAAAGGAAGTGTTAAATGACTACAGGTACTTTCCGGAGCCGGATCTTAGTGTGATGGTGCTGGAGGAAGAATTCATTGAAAGTGTAAGGCTGTCTATGCCAAAAACATCTGCTGCTTTTCAGGAAATCATAATCAATAATTTTGACTTGCCTGAGTATGATGCACGCGTTCTTTCAGCAGATAAGCGCACTGCTGAATTTTTCATCGATGTTTGTAAACACACTGTACATTTCAAGCAGGCTTCAAACTGGGTTATGGGACCTGTCCGGAATCTTATGAACCTTAATTCTGATGCCGATATTCCGGTCCACTCCGAAAAGCTCGCTGAGCTTATTAACCTTATTCAGGAAGGTAAGCTTGGTCATACAAATGCTGTTCAGAAGATTTTCCCTTTGATGGCAGAAAATCCGGATGAGTGGCCGGCTCAAATTGCTAACCGAACAGGGCTTCAACAGACTGCTGATGAGGGAGAGCTTCGCAGAATTATAAAGGATGTAATCAGGATTTACCCGCTCAAGGTGGAGGAATTTAAAAAGGGTAAAAAGGGGATTATTGCTATGTTTATGGGTGAGGTCATGAAACGCACAAAGGGCACGGCAGATCCCAAACGTGCAAATGAAATTCTTTCAGAAGAAATAAATAAAAGTAATTAATATGAAAAAGATATTGTTCCACGCATTGATCCTTTCTGTGGTTATCACTGCCTGTACCGGTAAGGATTCAGATATTGGTCAAAAGGTTACCATAAGCGGTAAAATTTTAAATAAGCAGAGTGCTGCTGTTTCCCTTCAGGCCTGGGCGGATACTCTCAATACAACTATCCCTGTTGAATTGGATCCTTCCACCGGAGAATTTTCAAAAACACTCAACATAAAGGAGCCTGGTTATTATCGATTGTTTCTTTCCGAAGGAATTTTTGCAGACCTGATTCTTTTCAAAAATGATATCAGAGTGGATGTGGACCAGAACAATCGTATTACTGTAACAGGGTCGCCTGAAATGAACCTAATCAGTCGTATTGACAGTCTCAGAGATTCTTTTGATCTGACGCCTGCAATGTCTGCGCTAAATGAAGATTTTTCAAAGGCCGTGGACAACAACGATGAAATTGCGATAGTGCAGGTGCGGGAGCGGTACCAAAACCTTCTGAAAGACTTTAACAATCAGATCGCAAAAAAGCTTACTGATGCATCGCCCTCTATAGGTGTTATTCAGATGTTGAGTGGTAATACACTGGACAGGGAGGAATATTTTTCAGTTTATGAGCAGGTAGCTGCAAAATTTACAGATGAGTGGCTGAACTATAGTCTTGTCAGGGAGTTCATTGAAAAGGTCAAAATCCTGAAGCTCACTGCAATCGGCTCAGAAGCACCGGAAATAAATTTACCGGATCCAACCGGGAAATTTGTTAAACTTTCAGACTTCCGCGGAAAATATGTTCTGGTAGATTTCTGGGCGAAATGGTGTGGACCCTGCCGTCGTGAAAATCCTAATCTTGTTAAAGCCTATTACAGATTCAAAGGTGAGAATTTTTAAGTAATAGGGGTTTCACTTGACAGAAACAAAGAGGACTGGATGCAAGCAATCGCTGAAGACGGATTATCCTGGGTTCATGTTTCGGATCTTAAGTATTTCAATTCGGTTGCTGCCCGGGATTATAACATCAATGCGATTCCATTCTCAATTCTCATTGATCCAAAAGGTATCATCGTCGCAAAAAATCTCCGAGGAGATGAATTACACAGGACTCTTGAAAAATATCTGAAACCCGGAGCCTAGGGATTTAAGAAAACGAAAGAAATAAGATTCGCTCCCATCCGCAGCGCCTCAAGTCTTTTTGACTCCGGATCATTGTGCACCCGCTGATCTTCCCAGCCGTTACCAAGGTCACATTCGTATGAATAAAAAATAACGAGACGGCCTTCATAGAAAATTCCATAGCCCTGTGCGGGTTTTCCGTCATGCTCATGAATTTTTGGAAGGCCTTTGGGGAATTTAAACTTCTGATTATAAATCGGATGTTCCGGCGGTAATTCTGCCAACTCAGCTCCCGGAAAAATTTTCTGTAGTTCAGGTCTAATGAAAGGATCCAGCCCATAGTTGTCATCAATGTGAAGAAATCCGCCTGAGATCAGGTATTTGCGGATATTTTCTGCCTCCTGATTACTGAAGATAATATTACCATGCCCCGTCAGATAAACATAAGGATAGTTAAAAAGCTCTTTCCCGGAGGGTTCCACAATATCCTCCTCCTGATTGAAATTGATGTTAAGCTGATCTTTGCAAAACCTCAGAAGATTGGGAAGAGCTGTTTTATTGGCATACCAATCCCCGCCGCCCTGATATTTTAATCTTGCAATCTTTAAATTCTGACCGGTTAATGAATGTGTCAGAAAAAGCACAAAAACGACTATCTGGGCGTGTTTCACCCTGTAAAACTACTTCCTATCCATAATTATTCAAAAGCAGATTAAACCTCTTTGAGTAGATTGCATCTCAAGGCAATAAATTTATCAACATGAAAAATTCAATTAACTATCTACTGTTCCCGGTTCTTATTGCCGGATTTATTTCCTGCAGTGAGGATATTAATCCTTTGAATGTTATTCAAACGGAGGAAATTAGTTCAGAAATAATCGCAGAAGCGGCATTTGAGGACATAGACGGTATGTTGTCCAATGTTTCTTTTGCAGGCGACGTGAATTTCAATTCAAGAGTTGAATCCATTGATGAACGATTTTGTTCAGGCACTCAGGTAAGACTAAGAAATAAGGTGAAGTCGGATGCTGATTCTTTGTTAATTGATTTCGGATCACAGGGCTGTGAGGATCCACGAGGAAATGTCAGAAAAGGAAAAATCATGATGATATTTACCGGTGACCGCAAACTGGCTCATACTACCACCTTTATCGACTTTTTCTTTAATGGTAAAAAGATTGAAGGTACCCGCAGCTTTGAACTTACAAATCTTCTGCCTCCTACTTTTGCAACCGGTCTTTCAGGCGGTAAGATCACCTGGCCGGATGGTACTTTTGCAACACGTGAAGCAAGTCATGTAAGAGTCTGGTATAAAAATCTCCAGCAGCCCTCTAATTCATATTATGTTCTTAAGGAAGGCGGAACCGCATCAGGTATTAAGAGAACAGGAAGGGCATACGCAGTTGAGATTGTAAAGGACCTGATCTTCAAAAGGAGTTGTATGGAACCTCCGCTTAAAATTTTTATACCTGTTGAAGGTGCTAAGGTTATTTCTTCTACCGATGCGGCCGGCACTGACAAGCTTATGACAGTTGATTTCGGAGATGGAGCCTGCGACAGGAAAGTTACGGTAACAGTTGATGGAAATACAAAAGAGGTTATTATTGATAAAGACTGACCGGGAGGTTGAGTTAAAAGTAAAAGGCCTGCGTTGAGCAGGCCTTTTTTGTTTCTGCATCCAACAACCAGCTGATTGAATTTTTGATCTGTACGTGCTACTTTTGCGGCACTTTAAGATGAAAAATTACCTTGACCTGATGGCTGAAATCCTAGCCTCCGGGGCCCATAAAACGGACCGGACAGGTACAGGAACATTATCGGTATTCGGCCGGCAACTCAGGTTTGATTTAAGTCAGGGTTTTCCGCTTGTAACCACCAAGAAGTTACACATCAGGTCCATTATTTACGAGCTATTGTGGTTTTTGAATGGCGATACCAACATCCGTTTCTTAAAAGATAATGGTGTGTCCATATGGGATGAATGGGCGGATGAGAATGGAGACCTTGGCCCTGTTTACGGCCATCAGTGGAGAAGCTGGCCTGCACCGGATGGTAGAAGGATTGACCAGATTACTCAGGTATTGGATCAGCTCAGAAGCAAGCCTGATTCACGTCGCCATATTGTAAGCGCGTGGAACCCTGCTGAAGTGGATAAGATGGCATTACCGCCTTGTCATGCTTTATTCCAGTTTTATGTTGCGGAAGGAAGACTTTCCTGCCAATTGTATCAGCGGAGTGCAGATTATTTTCTGGGGGTGCCATTCAATATTGCAAGTTATGCATTGCTGACGCATATGTTTGCTCAGCAATGTGATCTTGAGCCAGGTGAGTTTGTCTGGACCGGAGGTGATGTTCACCTTTACACCAATCATCTTGAGCAGGCAAGGCTTCAGCTGACAAGGGAGCCATTTCCATTGCCCAAATTGATAATGAACAGGAAGCCTGCTTCTATTTTTGACTACAGGTTTGAGGACTTTGAAATTTCCGGTTATCAGTCTCATCCAGCCATTAAGGCGCCAATCGCAGTGTAAAATGACCTCAGGTGTAGTTTTTTCAACTTATAACTGCCTGAGGACATCTTTTTCCCGCCAATTGCGTTAACGCAACCTGTTCAATTGAAAACCATTAAGAAAAATATTATGACCAGAATCGTGTTGTTCCTATTGCTTATCAGTTTTTCAGTAGCATTGGGACAAACAAGGGTATTGTCGATGCAGGAATGCATCGATATTGCACTGGAAAACAATCTCAGGGTAAAGAGGGGTTATTATGGACTCAGAGGTAGTGAGATAGGCTTGATTCAATCCAAAGCAGCTCTGCTTCCTTCCTTTAATCTTGGTTCAAATGCAGGAAAAAATTTCGGCCGTGCCATCAACCCTGTAACCAATGCCTTTATTAACCGGAATTCAGACGTGCTCAACCTTCAGGGGTCTGCATTCCTAACCGTATTTAATGGATTTCGGCTTACCAACACCGTGAAACAAAACATGCGTGAACTGGAGGCCAGTGACTATGAACTCACCAAGGCCAAGAATGATGTAATACTGAATGTTGTATCATTTTATACAACTGTAATTTTTAATAAAGAACTCCTGGCCAATGCAAGGTTCCAGCTAACGTCAGCTCTGGAGCAACTGGACAGGATTAAAAAACAGGTAGCAGCAGGCCAGCTTCCAATGGCAAATGAGCTGAACCAGGAGGCTCAGGTTGCGACCGCAGAAGTAAATCTGATCAATCAGGAAAATGCACTGAACCTCTCATTGCTGCAGTTAAAGCAGGCCATGCAGGTACAGGGTTCCGAAACACTGGATGTTGAAGTGCCATCCATTGATCCTGAAGATCTTATCCTTGATAATTCTCCTGAGCAGATTTATCAGATTGCCAGTCAAACAATGCCGGAAATCAAGGCGGCATTACTAAGAGTTGAGAACTTGCATTGAGGTCTGCAAAGGGTAGTTTATATCCGAGGATTACGCTCAGCGCAGCAGCGCAGAGTAACTATTCAAGTATATCCAATACACAGCGCACAGCCATAGACGGATTTGAATTGTCTTCCACACCATTTGGATTGGTTTCAGGTTCCAATGAACAGGTATTTGCCTTTCAGCCTGTTTACAAAGTCATTGCTTCAGAATATAATGTTAAGGATCAGTTATCGGATAACGTTTTTAAAACCC
>JBMTCO010000076.1:0-12442 GCA_049430945.1 Cyclobacteriaceae bacterium | reverse complement strand
TTCATTGGTTCTATAAATTTGCCGATCTCCAGGTCGCCAAGCGGAAAAGGATAATCGGATCCTAAAGTTACTCTTTTTGATCCCTGAATTCTTAAAATGAATTCAAGTGTTTCTGAATCATGGGTAATACAGTCGACCCAGAATTTCCCGACATATTGGATAGGATCAACCTGATTATCAATGGCTACAAGATCCGGCCGGCTATTAAAACCATGCCTGATCCGGCCAAGAGTTGCGAAAAAGGATCCGCCTGCATGCGCAAAATTGACCCGCAAATGTGGCAACCGCTCAAATATGCCCCCAAAAATCATTGAACAGATCGAACGGGTTGTTTCTGCCGGCATACCTACAAGCCATGGCAGCCAGTAACGTTTCATTTCGGATTCTCCCATCATATTCCAGGGATGCACCAGCACAGCCATTCCAAGGTCAGAACAGGCTTCAAAAATTGGAAAGAATTTTGCATCATTCAGATTTTCACCATTGATGTTTGAGCCAATCTGAATTCCCTTCATTCCAATTTCCCTGCACCTCCTGAGCTCACTGATTGCAAGATCAGTATCCTGCATTGGTATTGTTCCAAGGGCAAGGTAATTGTCAGGATAGCGGTTAATAATGTCCGCAAGGTGATCATTTAAAAATTTAGAAATTTCAAGTGTGTCAGCCGGCTTTGCCCAATACGAAAACATAACCGGTATGGTTGAAACAACCTGTAACTCCGTTTTAAAATTTGCATATTCCTTAATTCTCAATTCAGGATTCCAGCAATTTTCTCCAATCTCCCTGAAGAACTGATTGCCCTTCATCATGTTTGCAAACCCCGGTCTGTGATGCTCAAGCCGGATAAATTCACCATACCCGAAACGAGCAGCCCAATCCGGCATTTTCTCCGGAATAATATGAGTGTGCGAGTCAATGCGCATGTGCGAAACTAAACTTTTTATTTATGTTACCGGCTACCTGAATTGCGCCGCTGACGGATGGCTTCAAAGGTAACTATAGCGGCCGAGACAGAAACATTCATGGAATCAATTTGTCCGGCCATTGGAATTATTATATTACTTGTTGCAGCCTGTGTCCAATTATCAGAAAGCCCTGTCGATTCAGTTCCCATAATGATGGCAGAGGACTTGCAGTAATCAACCGTATCATATGGAACGGAAGCATTCAGATGAGTACAATATATATGGGTATTGTTTTTCTGCAGAAAACGTATGGCAGATATTGAATCTGTTATTGCCACCGGAACAGTGAACAATGCGCCCAAAGAGGATCGCACCACATTCGGATTATATATGTCGGTGCGCGGATCGCATATAATAACACCACTAACACCTGCAGCGTCTGCAGTCCGCAACACGGCACCAAGATTGCCGGGCTTTTCAACGGCTTCAAGTACAATAAAAAGCGAATTTTCACTGACCTGAAATTCATCAATTGAATGTGGCTTCATGTTTGCAACCGCAAGCAGGCCGCCTGAATTTTCCCGCATGGCCAGCTTTGAATAAACATTCACAGAGACTAGCCACTCAGGTAATTTAAAAATTTCTGACCGGTGGCCCGAGGGATGCAGGTCCGGACATCTGATGAAATATGCAATCTCATATCCGGTTTTAATGGCAAGATCAATTTCCTTTATGCCTTCAATCACAAATAACCCGCTTTCCCTCCGCTCCCTGGGCTTTTCAAGAGCTAAAACCTCCCTCACCTTTGGATTGGCAGTACTTGAGATAATAACTTCTCTGTTCACCCTGCAAAGGTAGAGATATTCATACTCCCGTGTTGCACATCAAGTTTTCTCCTCACTTGGGTATCTTTGAAAAAAAATACACCTTGAACCCTCTTACCATTCCTGTTTATGCTCCGCTGTCCTGGGAAGACTATGAACTGATTGACAGCGGCTTTGGTCAAAAACTGGAACGGTTCGGAGCTCATACTCTGATTCGCCCGGAGCCGCAGGCAATCTGGCAGCCGGGTTTGCCTCAATCCGTCTGGGCCGAAAGGGCAGAAGCCCGGTTTGACAGAGAACAAAAAGAACACTATCGCACAACTGATGAAATAGCCGGAGGCTGGAAGAAAAATAAATCCATGCCTGAATCATGGTTTATTAAATACAAATATGGAGATCAATTCTCCATGAAACTTCGCCTGGCCTTGACAGGTTTCGGACATGTTGGTCTTTTTCCGGAACAAGGTTCAAACTGGAACTTTATGTGGGATGCACTGTCAGAATGGAAATTAAAAAAATCCGGAGTTCCAAGGGTATTGAACTTATTTGCATACACTGGCGCTGCATCCATAGTTTGCAGAATGGCAGGTGCCGAGGTCACCCACGTGGACGCCTCACGCCCCGGACTTAATTGGGCCAGTCAGAACATGCAGTATAATAATCTTGATAACATCCGCTGGGTTTATGAGGATGCACTAAAATTCGTTAAAAGAGAAGTCCGTCGGGGAAACCGCTATAATGCAATAATCATGGATCCGCCTCCTTATGGCAGGGGTCCCGAGGGCGAAAAGTGGACGCTCCATGAGAAGCTTGATGAACTAGTTGGCCAGTCTAATCAGTTGTTATCCTCTGACCCGGCTTTTTTCATTATGAGCCTGTATGCAGTTGGTTTGTCCTCCCTGGCAGGACTCAATGTCATTAAGTCCCACTTTAAAACCGGAAGGATTGAGTCCGGTGAATTTTTCCTTAACAGTAGTGTCGGACAAGGGGTTCCGATGGGGACCTTTTTGCGAATAGATAACTTCTGATTAACAGGGTATATTTCGAAAGGACGCATACTCTTCCGCCATTTGTCATTACCTTTGCGGCCTGTTTTAAAAAGAATTTCATTTTTTATTCATTTTATGGAGGTTGAAAAGATCCGGAACATTGCAATTATTGCCCACGTTGACCATGGAAAGACCACTCTGGTTGACAAACTGCTTCATGCAGGTCAGCTTTTCAAGGCACACGAGAATCCGGGCGAACTCATCATGGACTCCAACCCGCTTGAACGCGAACGTGGTATTACAATCCTGGCAAAAAATGTTTCTGTTCGTTACAAGGATTTCAAAATCAATATTATTGACACACCCGGCCACAGTGACTTCGGTGGTGAAGTAGAGCGTGTTCTCAATATGGCCGATGGTTGTCTGCTTCTGGTGGATGCGTTTGAAGGACCGATGCCACAGACAAGGTTCGTACTTCAGAAAGCACTCCAGCTGGGTTTGAAACCAATCGTGGTGATTAATAAAGTGGATAAGAAGAATTGCACTCCCGATGAAGTGCATGAACAGGTGTTTGACCTCATGTTTGCACTGGATGCCAGCGAAGATCAGCTTGACTTCCCTGCTTTTTACGGTTCTGCAAAACAAGGTTGGATGAGTACGGACTGGAAAAATCCGGCGACAGATATTACTGCGTTGCTGGATGGCATTATCCGGTATATCCCCGCTCCTAAAACTGAACAGGGCACACTTCAGATGCTGATTACGTCACTTGAATACTCTTCATACATAGGCAGGGTAGCAATCGGAAGAGTTCACAGAGGTGAAATTAAAGTCGGTCAGCCCGTTGCGCTTGTGAAAAGAGATAATGGCATTGTTGTCAAAACCCGTGTCAAGGAATTATATGTCTTCGAAGGATTTGAAAAACAAAAGGTAGAGTCTGTAAAGGCAGGAGAGATCTGTGCAATCGTAGGACTCGAAGGTTTTGAAATCGGCGACACAGTAACCGATGCCGAAAATCCTCAGGCAATGAAAAGCATTGCAATTGATGAGCCAACCATGAGCATGTTGTTTACCATCAACAACTCACCTTTCTATGGAAAAGAAGGTAAATTTGTGACCTCCAGGCATATTAAAGATAGACTTGACCGGGAGCTGGAACGAAATCTTGCACTTAGGGTAGGTGACACCGGCTCAGCGGATTCCTTTCTTGTCTTCGGACGCGGTGTACTCCACCTCTCAGTTCTCATAGAAACCATGCGCAGAGAAGGTTATGAACTTCAGATTGGACAGCCTCAGGTAATCATCAGGGAAATTGATGGTGTTAAATGTGAACCTATTGAAGAGTTAACTATTGACCTTCCTGAAACCGATGCAGGTAAAGCCATTGAAACGGTCTCCATGAGAAAAGGCGAAATGACCAATATGGAACCGAAGGCAGATCGCATGATTCTGAAATTCCTCATCCCATCAAGGGGAATCATTGGCCTGCGAAATTATTTGCTGAACGTAACTGCCGGCGAAGCAGTGGTAACACATCGCTTCAAGGAGTATCAGCCTTTCAGGGGTGAAATCCCAGGCCGAATAAATGGATCACTCATATCAATGGAAATGGGTGAAGCCATACCTTACAGTCTGCACAACCTTCAGGACCGTGGTAAATTCTTTATTGATCCGAATGAGCCTGTCTATGAGGGTCAGGTGATTGGTGAAAACAATCGCAGTGGTGACCTGGTGGTTAATGTTACTAAAACAAAAAAGCTCACCAACATTCGTGCTTCCGGTTCAGATGAAAAAATGAAGATTGCACCTGCAATTAAATTTTCTCTTGAAGAAGCATTGGAATATATTCAGGGTGATGAGTATGTGGAGGTGACGCCCAAATCAATACGACTTCGTAAGGTCCTTCTGAACGAAACAGATCGCAAACGCGACCGTAATAAAGGCTGATCCGCTTAGGAGAATGGCCGTGAATCCATTTTTTAAGTTGCTGCCATGTTACTTAATTTTATGTCGATGAGCAGAGCAATTCTTCTGGTTTTCTTGTTCACAGTTTCGGTTGCCGGGCTTGCACAAGGTCCTACAGATAATGTCATTGAGAGAATGGAGCGGGAAGCTCAGGATCTTATGCAGCAGGAAAAATTTTCAGATGCAATTGTTATTTACGACCGCATCATCTCCCTCAAGGGGCTTAAGCAGGAGGAAGATTATATGGTTTTGTACAAACGCTCCATTTGCTATTACTACCTGGGCAAATTTGAAGAGGCTCTGAAGGACGTTGATAATTTTATGCCTTTTAACCAAGGCAGTTCAACACCTTACGTGTTAAGGTCTTTCCTACACAGAAATCTTGGCAATGCAGAACAGGTCCTTCAGGACCTCAATCAGGCCATCAAATTGAATACAGGGGAGCAGGATTCATTGGATTTAATACGATTCAGATCCACGGCACTTTTAAGTTTAAACAGGTACAGGGAGTCCCTTGAAGATATGAAAATGGCCATGAAGGAAAGGATGGATCCTGAGGGCCTGAGTGTGCTCGCATATTCCTACTTCCGGCTGGGTGAAACTGAAAACGCAATTAACAACGTGAACCGTGCGATAGAACTTGATTTTTCCTACCTGCCGTCTTATTTATATGCTGCCTCGTTTTTACTGGATTCAGGCGATGATCAAAAGGACTTTATTTATGCACGTTTGGGAATCATGGTCGATGACACCTCCGACGCGGCCTGGTTCTATGCAGGGCTTGCACTTATTAATCTGGATGAGATTGATCGGGGCTGCAGTTATCTGAACAAGGCTTTTTATCTTGGAAATGAGGATGCCGGCTATTCCCTCAGAGAATATTGTTTTCCGACAGATAATTAGCATTTGAGAAAAGAATTTGACATCTGTCATATAACTTTGGACGATCAACATCGTTTAAGTCCTGGTTACGGATTCCAATGAAAAAATCACTGATTATCCTAATTGTATCTCTGCTAAACGCAGGTTGCAGCATCAGGCCGGAGCTTGGTGACCTCGTCAAAAATATGCTGGTCCAGACATCGGCAGTTGAAAATATCAACTTCTCAAACTATGTCACTTTTGCAATCCCTTCCGATACACTTGGATTGCTCAGCAATGTTTCAGAAGATACAATTATCACTGGAAATTACGCCCGTGCTACAACTGAAAAAATAATTGAAGGAATGGCACAGGGTGGTTACGACAGGGTTGGAATTGATGAAGACCCGGATCTTGGAATAAACGCATTTATACTCGACAATCAGGGGGTGTTTCAATCATTTAATTATCCTGGCAATTTTGGCTATCCGGGCTATTTCTTTCCGGGTTACTATGGTTTTGGTGGTCCAGGAGGCTTTGGGGGTTACTATGGCTACCCGCTCGTGCAGAATTTTTCCTATCAGACCGGAACTATGGTCATTGAGCTTGTTGACCTGAAAAACAGAACCCCTGACAATAAACTCCAAGTAGTATGGGTTGCAAGAATCGGTGATGTTTATACTTCCGATGACCCGCTCGGAAATATGGTTAAAGCCATCAGCCAGGCATTCGATCAATCTCAATATTTGTCACGCTGAATTTTGCTCATGAACAGATTTTCTGTCCTGCGCCTGGTACTCTGTTTATCTGCTCTTTCTGCTCAATTGGGCTTTGATATCAAGGCACAGCAAATTGAAAATCCGGAATCAGCGCGTCCTTTGAACGCGTATTATGATAAGTTTTTCGGAGCAGGTCCCGTAGTCTCAAATCCTTTGTCCAACCGGGATTTTATTGATAAGGTAGCAGTACGCGGAATCAGATTTTTTTACCGTGAACTTATTAATGACCGGGTCTCTGCAGGTTTTGATTTTTCCTATGTTTCATACAGTGACTATATACCGCCCAGAGTGTATAATAATGGGTTGCAGTCCGTATATACTGACTTGTACAATAATGTTGATCAGTATGCGGTAACCGTTTCGGGAGAATATAATTTCCGTCCTGAAGCAATGGTGATGCCATATGCAGGACTTGGTGGTGGCGCAGGTTATTCCATATTCAATCTGTATTATAATATCTACAGCGATTCTGACCGTAAATGGTCCGGGCTTATCCGACCTTATGGCGGCGCTATGCTAAGATTCGGCAGTAAATCCTCATGGGCATTTTTTTCAACAATCAGCCTCGATCATGCCTTCGTGAAAGCCCCAGATTACGATTACAATGGGTTCTCCTCCCTGAATATTCAGGCGGGACTTGTGTTTCTTGATTGGTAATAATTGATTTAATGACCCAACGGCTTATTTTTGCCCCATGCCCGAACAGATTCTGATCCTGGACTTTGGTTCTCAATACACTCAATTGATTGCCAGAAGGATACGAGAACTGAATATCTATTGCAGGATATTTCCTTTCAATCATATCCCGGATATCACCACTGACATCAAAGGTGTGATTCTCTCTGGTAGTCCATGCTCAGTGCGTGATGATGGTGCACCTGATATCAATCTTTCCATCTTCGGCAGCCTGCCTGTTTTGGGAATCTGCTACGGTGCTCAGCTGATTGCCCAAAAAACCGGAGGATCAGTGATGGCATCAAAAATCAGAGAGTATGGGCGCGCGCGCCTTTCGGAACTGAATCAAAGCGACCCCTTACTCACCGGACTACCTTCCAATGATCAGGTATGGATGTCTCATGGTGACACGATTACTGAAATTGCAGAAGACTTTGAAATTATCGCAAGCACGCCAACTGTTAAGGTCGCTGCTTTTAAAAATAAAACCGCACATCTGTACGGCATCCAGTTTCATCCGGAGGTAACACATAGTCTGAACGGAAAAGAACTTCTCAAAAATTTTGCTGTCAACATATGTGGTTGCAGACAAGACTGGACGCCGGGATTATTTGTTGAAAATACTGTTGAGCAACTTCGCCAACAGTTGGGTAATGACAAAGTCGTCATGGCTCTTTCAGGAGGGGTTGATTCTACTGTTGCGGCAGTTCTGATTCACAGAGCCATTGGAAATGCGCTAATCTGTATTTTTGTTGACAATGGTTTGCTTAGAAAAGACGAATTCAACCAGGTACTGCACTCCTACAGGGACATGGGCCTCAACATTAAAGGAGTTGATGCCAAGTCTAAATTTTATACTGCCTTGCAAGGACTCACAGATCCTGAAGCAAAAAGGAAGGCAATAGGCAAAACATTCATTGAAGTTTTTGATGAAGAGTCTCACCTGATTTCAGGCGTTTCATGGCTCGGTCAGGGAACCATTTACCCGGATGTTATCGAGTCTGTTTCTGTAAAGGGTCCGTCCGCAACAATTAAATCCCACCACAACGTAGGTGGTTTGCCTGAACGGATGAAACTTAAAGTGGTTGAGCCGCTCAGGACACTATTTAAAGATGAAGTCAGAAGGGTAGGGCATAGTCTCGGAATAGATCCCCTCATCCTCGGACGACACCCCTTTCCGGGTCCAGGACTTGGAATCAGAATTCTGGGAGATATTACAGAACATAAAGTTCAGCTCCTTCAGGAAGTTGATCATCTGTTTATTGATGGCTTGAAAAAATCAGGATTGTATGATGAAGTCTGGCAGGCAGGAGCAATCCTTTTGCCGGTTCATTCCGTAGGAGTAATGGGTGATGAAAGAACCTATGAACAGGTTGTCGCACTCCGGGCCGTAGTCAGTGTTGATGGAATGACCGCGGACTGGGCTCATTTGCCGTTTGATTTTTTGAGCAGCATTTCCTCGGAAATAATTAATAAGGTAAAGGGTGTCAATCGGGTTGTGTATGACATCAGCAGCAAACCTCCGTCAACTATAGAATGGGAATAAACATGAGGCTTACCGGTATCCTGTTTTTACTCTTGTCAGTATTGCCGGCAAGTTATGGGCAAGATTTTAAATCAAGGTACACCCATGCCAGGGAACTGTTTGATGAAGGAAAATTTGCGCTTGCCTCGGAAGCATTTAAGCCACTCATGGTGTATGATCAGGCTAATCCGTATAACGAATACGCGGCTTTCTATTATGGTTTAAGTTCACTTAAGGAAAATTTCAAAATGCTCGCCAAGAGCACTTTTCTTGGCATTGAACAGAATTATCCGAACTGGAACCAAATGGATGAAGTTCGTTACTGGCTTGCATTTATATACTTTGAGCAGGGGGAGTATTTCCGCGGTATGGAAAAACTCAGTCTGATCAGGAATGAAAAAGGTCAGGCCAAACTGAAAGAATCTTTCCTCAGTAAAATTAAAGATCCGGAAATTCTCAGAATGCTTCTCGAAGATTTTCATGATCCGGTTACAGCAAAACTATTGATTGGTACGCTGTTGGCACAACGAAAGGAGGAGACTATCTCTGAAGCAAAACGCCTGATGGGTTCCTATAGTTTCAATGAAAGCCAATTTGATATTCCCCAGGTTGTTAAACCTTCAGAACATTACCGGGTTGGTGTTCTTTTCCCTTTCCTGGCACAAACCCTTGAGCCAACACCGGTCACAAAGCGCAATCAGTATGTACTGGATTTGTATCTGGGAATGAAACTGGCATCAGACAGTCTTGAAGAAGCAGGTATCCCTGTTGAGCTTGCCCTTTATGACACTGAACGCAACCCTGACAGGGTTCGTGAAATACTTGCCTGGCCTGAACTTAAATCTTTGGATGTTATCGCAGGACCTCTGTTCAATGATGAATTAAAACCTGTAAGGGAATTCTCTGTCGCAACAAAAATTCCAATGATACATCCTGTCAGTAATAGCCCGGAATACCTGAATGAAAATCCGGATGCATTGTTGTTCCAGCCTTCATGGATAACTACGGGTAAGAAAAGCGCAGAACATCTTGCGTCGCTCGGCATAAAAAAGCCATGTATGATCTTCTACGAAAAAACGGCCAGAGACTCAACTATTGCTCATGCATTCAGGGACCGTGCAAATGAATTGAAAATTCCGGTAGTGTTGTTCAGGGAGGTTACATGGGAATCCTCCGCTGTAATAAGCTCGATTCTCACAACACCGGTAAAATATGATAAATGGAGAAATCCGGTTGAGTTCAAATTGAAAAAGGACAGCATTGGAAGTGTCTTTGTTGCGAGCGATTCTGAGTTGATTTTCACCAAAGTTATTGCAGCCGTTGATGCAAGAGATGATGATACCCTCATCCTTGGTCAAGAAACCTGGCTCGAAAAGCCGGGCATGGATTGGATAAAATTTGAATCGCTCGGTATTGTATTGGCAGCCCCGAATTTTCACAACCCCTTCTCTCTGAATTATATGAAGTTTGAGCAAAAGTATCTGGCGGCTCATCATTCAGCACCCGGATTATACGCCCGCATTGGTTATGAGTTTATGATGTTCCTGGCCGGGCAATTAATATCCTTCGGAGGTTCGAATCTCAAAGAATGGATTTCCTCTGAAGCCTCTTCTGAAGGCATTCTCTCTGGTGGATTTAATTTCCGGGGGACATCTGATAATCAGGTTGTACCCTTCATCAGATTCAAAGATGGTGCTTTAGTCAGGGTTAACTAGAAACTTCAGGCAACTGATAAAAGTTTGATGCCTTTTCAATAAATTTAAAATTCCTATTTTTAATGAAAAGGCTTCTGCTGCTGGTTTTGCTCATCATCTCAGGAATGCTCGGTGCTCAGAATCGTCCGGCAACAGATTTGCCTGATTCCTCCTCAAGAACGGTTGTTTATGACCGCCCCGATAAGATCAGAAGGCTGTTTTTTGGAATTCAACCGATTTACGCAGATGCATTTGCAACTGGAGTAAATGCCGGTTTTGGAATGGAGGCTTTTTACCTTCCAAAAAATGGCAAAGCAGATTTTCGCGCATCCTTCAGAAGGCCGTACTCAACAAGGTTTTTCGATCAGTCGGCAGACGATATGAATAAGAATTCAGGAACGCTCAACGAATCTGTGCGTTTTATGTGGTTTGAAACTGGAGTAAACATTCATCTCAAAGATCAAATCAAATCTTCCGTTGTTAAAGTGGCCTTAATTAAAAATGAAAAGTCACCGACTCCGGCCCAATGGCCTGCCGCACGAACTGTTTTAATTCCGGGTAATTTAAGAATAATAAAAGGTATTCGAGGCGGATTTGCTGCATGGCGCTCTGCTATGGATGTTACCCGGGTTCTGAATGAACAAGGTTCAAGAAATGCAGATGTCGCACTTCCTGAAGAACTGCTCGATGTGGATGGAAATGCAACTCCTTTTAATATTTTCAGTAACCTCTACACCAGGTCTTTCTATGCAGGATTTAGTTATACCCGTATTCAGAATCAATCCGTTCTGTTCAATGATTATGAGTCCGCTGTCAATGACCTGATTTTAAATGCTTATGTTGACCTTCTGTATGCACCATGGATGATTCTGGATGAAGCTGCCTATGGTCTAACTACTTATGATCTTAACACGGTTGAATTCAATAAAACTGGTCTTAGAGTTGGACTTGATGTTAAATCAAATCGCAGATTGGGATGGAGTTATGGCGTTGAAATCGGAACCAGACCTGCCCCTTCCAAAACCTCCTCCTTTTTTCTGCTGAAAATATCTGTTCCGGTTTTTGCAGGGTACCTGATAAACAGGGACTGATATTTCAATTCGGGTTTATGGATATTTTGATCAGAAACATCTCTGCATTAGTTCAGACAACCTCAGGTACTGAGTCAGTATCAGGGGTAAAGTTGGGGGAGACGCCATCTATATCAAATGCTTTTCTGTATATCCGAGGAGGATTAATTCATTCTTTTGGACCCGATGAACAGGCACCATCTGTAAGCTGTCAAGTGATTGATGCAACCGGGCGGTTGGTACTTCCAGGCTTTATTGATTGTCACACACACCTCATTTTTCCTTCAAGCCGCGAAAATGAATTTGTAATGAAAATTAAAGGTGCATCCTATACAGATATTGCGGCTGCAGGGGGTGGAATTCTTAACAGTGCTGCAGCATTGAAACGGATGTCTGAGGAGGAGCTGTTTGAAAAATCTTTAGTCAGATTAAAAGAAATCATAAAATCAGGAACAGTGGCAGTGGAGGTAAAAAGCGGCTATGGCCTGGATACAGAACAGGAGATTAAAATGCTCAGGGTTGCCCGCAGGCTGGGAAGTGAAGGTGGTATTCCTCTTAAAACTACTTTCCTTGGTGCACATGCTGTTCCGGCGGGAATTTCCAAAAGTGATTATCTCACGCTTTTAAAAACAGAAATGATACCTGCAGTTGCTGCTGATAACCTTGCGGATTTTATTGATGTCTTTTGCGAGCAGGGGTTTTTCAATCCTGATGAAAGTCTCGATATCCTGACAACCGGTAAAAATTATGGAATGACCCCCCGCATCCATGCAAACCAGCTTGGCAGGTCCGGTGGAGTGCAAACCGCGGTTAAGGCCGGTGCTGTCAGCGCGGACCACCTTGAACAAATAGAATCAGAAGAAATAGAATTACTTAAATCAAGTTCGGTGATGCCTGTTGCTCTGCCCGGTGCAGCCTTCTTCCTCAGACTTCCATACACCCCCGCAAGAGAGATTATTCGTCAGGGATTACCGATTGCAATAGCATCAGACTACAATCCGGGCAGTTCACCTTCGGGCAATATGATGTTTATGTGGTCACTGGCTTGTATAGGAATGCGTATGACTCCGGAAGAAGCACTTAATGCGATGACCATTAATCCTGCTGTTGTGCTTGGACTTGAACAAGATTACGGATCAATTCATCCGGGTAAAT
>JBMTCO010000075.1:0-12648 GCA_049430945.1 Cyclobacteriaceae bacterium | reverse complement strand
CCGTTCTGTTCAAAACCGCAGCGATTGACACTCACCACCGGAACGCCGTTTGCAACGGCATGGCTGCGCTGAATGGTCTGCCATGCACCGTATTGCTCAGAATTAGTGTGTTCGTTCTGAGCAGTTGACCATCCAATGGCTGTTGGATAAAACAAAATCTCTGCGCCCATCAGTGCTGTAATGCGCGCTGCTTCAGGATACCACTGATCCCAGCAGATCAATACGCCGATGGTTGCGAATTTTGTCTTAAAGGTTTTATACCCCAGGTCGCCGGGTGTGAAATAGAATTTTTCATAATACGCCGGATCATCCGGAATGTGCATCTTTCTGTACTTTCCCAGATAAGAACCATCGGCATCAAGAACAGCTGTGGTGTTGTGGTATAAACCGTTTGCACGCTTTTCAAAAAGTGAAGCGATGATCACAACGCCAAGTTCGGCGGCAAGTTTGCTCAGGGTTTCTGTGGAAGGGCCGGGCACGGCCTCAGCCAACTTAAAATTTTCATAGTCCTCGGTGTCGCAGAAATACAAGGAACGGAATAACTCCTGAAGACAAACGATCTGCGCTCCTTTTGAAGCAGCGGTTCGGATTCCTTCAACAGCTTTTTTGAAATTCTGCTCCGAATCTCCCGAGCAGGACATCTGGACAAGGCCGATGTTGATTTTTTTCATGGTGCGAAATTAAGTAGTCCTGGGGAATGTCCGTAATGTCAGAACAGGCACGCAAAAAAAAGGCCGGTGGTACCGGCCATTAGATTTAATGATGTGAAAAAGATCTCAGGCTTTCTTAGCCTTGAATTCTTCTTTAATCTTATCGATATCAACGGCTTTGATCACCGGCTTGAAGTTCTGATTCTTCAGGTTGGTCCTCCTTTTGGAAGCCACAGATTTATCTTTGCGATTTTTGCGTTTTAACCGGGTAACTGCCATAACAAATGCGTTTTATGAATGAGGCGCGAAGATAAACGGGAAGGCTGAAGTTTACAAATGTGTGCCCTGATTTCGTTAGTTTTACAACTGTTTTATGGAAAAACCTACCCTTCCCAAAGGCACCCGCGACTTTGGACCGCTGCAAATGGCACGGCGACTCTTTATACTTGATACCATCAGGGTGGTCTTTAAGAAATTCGGGTTCCAGCCTCTCGAAACCCCGGCAATGGAAAATCTGTCAACCCTTACCGGTAAATACGGTGAAGAAGGTGACCAGCTGCTGTTCAGAATCCTGAATTCAGGTGATTTCCTGAAGGAAGCCGACACATCAGCACTTTCAGAAAAAAATTCAAAAAAGATTTCGTCTCAAATCAGTGAAAAAGGCCTTCGGTACGACCTGACGGTCCCCTTCGCCAGGTATGTGGTCATGAACCAGCATGAGCTGGCCATGCCCTTCAGAAGGTATCAGATTCAGCCTGTCTGGCGCGCAGACCGTCCGCAAAAAGGCCGGTACCGGGAATTTTATCAGTGTGATGCCGATGTGGTTGGAACAGAATCCTTAATATGCGAGGCAGAAATTGTGCTGATGATCCGTGAAGTTTTTGAAGGACTCGGAATCCGGGATTACCTGATCATGATCAACCACCGTGATGTGCTTTCAGGGCTTGCTGCACTTGCAGGTGCGCGCGGGAATGAAGGAGCTTTTTTTGTAGCCTTGGACAAACTGGACAAAATCGGTGAAGAAAAGGTCAGGGAAGAGCTTGCAACAAAAGGCATTACCGGCAGCGGCGTGGACCATGTCTTTGAACTGCTTCGCAAACCGGGAAAAACAATTTCAGAGCTGCGCCAGGTCTTTTCGGATGCAGGTCAGCGTGGTCTGAACGATCTTGAGGAAGTCATGAAGCTTACCGGTGAAGTGGCGGAGCTTGAATTTGATCTCTCCCTTGCACGCGGACTGAGTTACTACACCGGCTGCATTTTTGAGGTTAAGGTTCCCTCCTCCGGTATCGGATCAGTCTCCGGCGGCGGTCGGTATGACAACCTTACGCAGGCATTCGGCGCCAAAGAAAAACTTTCAGGGGTTGGAATATCCTTCGGAATTGACCGGATCTATGACGTACTGGAAATTCTTGATCTCTTTCCGGCTGGAAGCTTAAGCAGTACGGAAATTCTTCTTTGTCATTTTGATGAAATCACCAGAATGCATGCCTTCAGACTTGCCACCGAACTCAGAAACGCCGGCGTCTCCGCCGAAGTATATCCTGATTCGGTTAAGATTAAAAAGCAACTGGAATACTCGAACAAAAAATCAATTCCCCTGGCACTTATCATCGGTGAAGAGGAAATGAAAACAGGAATGCTGACACTCAAGGATCTTACCTCCGGCAACCAGGAAAAAATTAATGCTGAAGAACTGATCAAAAGACTCCGGAAATGAGAACAAAACATCTGATTTCACCGGCAGCTCTGGAAGCAGATTTTTTTGATGAACTGCTGTCTGATATATCACTGGACCTTTCAGATACAGCACGCAAAAAGATCAGAGATTGCAGGCTGTATCTGGACCATAAAATGAGCGGTTCAGAAGCACCCGTATATGGAATCAATACAGGCTTCGGATCACTGCACGATGTACGAATTGCACCTGATCAGCTTGAAGCCCTCCAGGAAAATCTCGTAGTCTCTCATGCATGCGGAACAGGGCCTGAAGTACCTCAGGAGATCGTAAGGCTGATGCTGTTTCTTAAAATCCAGTCACTGTCCTACGGCCATTCCGGAGTGCAGACTGAAACAGTCGAGCGGCTGATCATGCTGTTCAATGAAAAGGCACTGCCCGTTATTTATGAGTTCGGTTCACTCGGCGCTTCCGGAGATCTGGCACCCCTCGCACACCTGTGCCTGCCCCTGCTGGGTAAAGGGGAAGTGAACTGGAAAGGAAGAAAAATCAATGGTCAGGATTTTCTTGATGCAAACGGACTTAAACCACTGAAATTCAAGTCAAAAGAGGGACTTGCCTTACTTAATGGAACACAGTTTATGACGGCCTACGGAATGTGGTGTCTGGTGCACGCCAGGAAGATCCGCCGTCTTGCCAACATCATTGGAGCCCTTTCACTTGATGTATTCAATGGTCGCCCCGACCCATTTGACCCGCGTGTGCACAGACTGCGCCCGCACCATGGACAGGTGCGCACGGCTGCCGAAATACTAAAGCTTCTGAAGGACAGTGAACTGCAGCAACAACCTAAACACCATGTTCAGGATCCTTACTCCTTCCGCTGCATCCCTCAGGTCCATGGAGCCTCACACGACACCATCGGTTCAGTAACAGAAATATTTATTACAGAGGCTAACAGCGTAACCGACAACCCGAATATTTTTCCCGAAGATGACGCCATTATTTCAGCGGGGAATTTCCATGGTCAGCCGCTTGCGTTGGGAATGGATTTTCTTTCAGTGGCATTGGCTGAACTGGGAAGTATTTCTGAGCGGCGAACCTATCAGCTGATCTCAGGCGCAAGAGGACTGCCGGGCTATCTCGTTCATGAATCCGGCCTTCATTCCGGCATGATGATCCTTCAGTACACGGCAGCAGGAATCGTCAGTCGAAATAAACAATTATGCACGCCCGCCTCCGTTGATTCAATAGTATCCTCAAACGGACAGGAAGATCATGTGAGCATGGGCGCCAACGCAGCAACCAGAACCAGACAGGTAGTGGATAATGTATATTCCATTCTGGCCATTGAATTGCTGGCCGCGGTGCAGGCACTTGATTTCCGCAGACCATTGAAGTCTTCACCGGTTCTGGAGCAGCTTGCAGACAATTTCCGGAAAGAAGTGCCGTTTCTTAAGACTGACCGTGTGTTGCATGACGACATACGGCGGGCTGAAAAGTTTTTAAAACAGATTTCATTCATAAAGTGATCCGCGCTGCAATTGCAGGATGGTTGATTTTAATACCGGCATGCCTGTGGGCTTCGCCCTATCCAAGCAAGAACGGACAGTTTACTGTCTCTGAAATCAGAGGCTGTGATCCGCTGACCATCACTATAACTGTAAGACCTGACCTGCCCGGAGGAGCATGCGCGTTTTTTGCTTACCGTCCTTTCGGGACAGCCGACGATACCCGAAATGGTCCATCCGGGAATGTCTGCTCTGTAGATCTTACTTATGACGTGACCATCACTCAGTCTCAAACCTATAAGCTTCAGGTTTTTAGTGGTGGCGTTGGCGCAGACAATGTGGATGAAATCATGATCACAGTTGATCCTGATATCAAACCGGCTTTTGACATCTCATCATGCAACAACATTAAAGCACAGGTTCTTATCACAGACAAAACCTACGACCAGTATTTTATTGACTTCAATTATAACTCCGGCATCACTGCCGCTATCCCTTCAGGAAATAATCCGACATCAGAATTTACTTACACCTCTCCGGGCCTTAAAAAAATTGGTGTGCGCGGAAAAAGACTGAACAGCGCCGACAACTGCAGCGTTCAGGAAAAAGATTTTACCGCCGTGGCCACCCTGCCGGATGCCGTTATTCAGACACTCAGCGTGAAAGATGAGACATCCATTGACCTGACTTTCAGTCCGCAGGCAAATGTTCAGTACAGGACCGACTTATCACTTAACAATCAGACCTCCTTTCAGCCTGTAAGAAATATTTTTGAAACCACCGCTGCCTCACGAACGGAAAATTTTGGATCGCTTCAGACCTCCGCAAATTACTACTGCGTGAGACTCCGGAAATTTGACCCCTGTCTGAACACCTCCGCTCCTGCCGGAAATACGCCATACATCTGTACCGTTAGACTCAATGCAGAAGCACAGAACAAAAAAAATTCACTTTCATGGACACCCTCAGACCCGCTGATCAGCGCTTATACCATCAGCAGAAACAGCGATCTGAATTTCGCATCTGTGACAGCAACAACCTTTCAGGACAATACGGTCGCATGTAAAACGGATTACTGCTACCGCGTTACTGCGCAATGGCCCGGAAATGCCAAAAGTATTTCTGCCGAAAGGTGTGTGAAAGCTTTCTCCACCGATATCCCTGACCCAATTACCGATATCAGTACTGCGGTGGAAGAATCAGGTGCAAAGTTTTTATGGATTGAATCAACGCTGTTTACGCCAACGGTTTACAGTATTAGAAGAGCGAAGGGCGGAAACAATTTTCTGACCATCGCAGAAACACCGGATAATAATTATCAGGATGCGTCATACGCTCAAAAACCTGTCACCAGCTATCAGATTGCATATACTGATGCATGCGACAATAAAAGTCCTGCAAGCAAAACCTTCCGTCCGGTGGATCTGTCAGGAGAAGTAAAAAATGATAACTCCATAAACCTGAACTGGAATGCCTACAATGGTTACTTAGGAGGAGTCCTCGAGTATCAGGTAACCAAATTTGATGATCAGGGAACAGTTCTTGGTACAGAGACAACAACTGATACTGTTTATACAGATAATATCCGCGACCCTGACCATCAGCGAGTGCGATACCGGGTTACTGCAAAACCTGTTAACACGCTGGTCGACATCAGTTTATCCAATACCGCAGAATTTACCCGACAAGCAAGGCTTGTGTTTCCGACGGCCTTCACACCGGATGGAAAAGGACCTGCAGAGAATGAAACATTCCGCGTTTTCGGAGAATACATTGAAAGCATTGAACTGAAGATTTTTGACCGTTGGGGCAAACTGCTTTTTACAACCAATGACCTTGGAAAACCCTGGGACGGAAGAAGTAACGGGCAGGAATTACCGCAATCTTCTTACATCTGGCGTGCAGAGATTGTCGATAAGCTTGGAAAAACATTTATCCGCACCGGCTCCGTTGCACTTTTAAGAAATTAACAACAAATAAATTACCGGCCTATGTTTGACATGATGAACATGATGAGCAAGATGAAAGAACTTCGCGAACGAATGCAGCAGGCAGATGCTGCGCTGCTTGATGTAAGAGCCAATGGTTCATCAGGAGGCGGAATGGTTACAGCTGTCGTGAACGGAAAAAAACAATTGCTTTCCGTAACCATTGATCCTTCACTTCAGGATCATCAGATCATTCAGGGTCTTGTTGTCAAAGCGGTGGAGCAGGCGCAGCAAGAGGCAGATGCCATCGCTGCAGATCTGATTAAAAAAGCAACCGATGGTTACCTTCCGAATATTCCGGGAATTGATCTTAAAAGCCTGTTTGGCCGCTGATGCGCGTTGCCGTTGTCATTCTGAATTATAATGGTGCAGAGCTTCTGCCGGGATTTCTTCCATCTGTCATGGAGCATTCCTCAGGAGCTGAAGTCTGTGTAATAGACAACGCATCAACCGATCAATCCTTGAAATGGCTGACAGAAAACTATCCCGATGTCAGACAAGTGATTCTTGATCATAATGGTGGATTCTGCGAAGGTTATAATAAAGGTCTGACTCACATTGAGGCCGATATTTTTGTTCTGCTTAACTCAGATGTTGAAGTAACTCCCGGCTGGCTTGAGAAGCCTGTGGAAATTTTAAGCAGGGACTTGTCGGTTGCAGCAGTGCAACCAAAAATTCTGAGTTACAGAGAACGCAACAATTTTGAATATGCCGGTGCAGGCGGTGGTTTTCTTGACCTGCTGTGCTACCCCTACTGCAGGGGAAGAATTTTTGATAAAATTGAAACGGACTATGGTCAGTACAACGACTCCTGTGAAGTCATGTGGGGATCAGGCGCCTGTCTGTTCATCCGCGCGGAAACCTTCAAAAAGCATGGCGGTTTTGAACCTGATTTTTTTGCACATATGGAAGAAATTGATCTGTGCTGGCGCATCCGCCGTTCGGGTGACAAGATTATGTACTGCGGATCATCGGCAGTGTTTCACCTCGGTGGCGGAACACTCCCCGTCAGCAGCCCCAGGAAAACATACCTGAACTTCCGCAACAACCTGAGTCTGATGATGCGCAATCTGAGCCCCGGCAGGCTGATGCTCATCCTTCCTGTTCGCTTTGCACTGGATCATATTGCATCCATTAAATTTTTTGTCGAAGGAAATGGTGCCAGTGCCGCGGCTGTGCTGCGTGCCTGGTTCAGCTTTATTTCTCACATCAGAAATGAAATCCTTAAAAGAAAACAGGTAGGAAGCTGGGGATATAAAAGGGACAGGTGGTTTGGCGGAGTGAAGTTTTTGGTGCTGAAGCGCTATACCGGCTTATAACCGGTTTTACATATCCCACACCGTGCTTCTGCCCCTCCTGAGATGCTTTCTGAACTCCATAACAAAGGCCATGGCGAAGTAGAGAACAACGGGTGAGCCGAAGGTGAGAAAAGAGGCATAAATGAACCACATCCGGACGGAAGCAGAGGCAATGCCAAGTTTTTCGCTCAGACGGGTGCAGACCCCGAAGGCGTTTTGTTCAAGGAAATTCTGAATGGCCGGTATCATGTGTTGGTACTTTTATTGACTTTTAAGGGTAACTTTTCACTGATTCAGCCGTAAATATATATTTTGTGGCAAAACAGCTTCCTTTATTTTGCCCGTAGAGTTGGAAAAAGAGGTCTGCAGGCCTATTTTTGCCTCCGTTTCATTTACATAAAAACCATTCCATGAAGAAACTTGTTTACTTCACCACCCTTTCCTGCGGACTCATCCTGTCAGGATGTACGCTGCCTCAGATGATTAAGATGGCGAAGAATCAAAACCTTACCGCCAGCCCCAATCCACTTGAAGTCCATAAGGACACTGTGGCTTTTGAGCTTTCTGCGGCCCTGCCCGTAAAAATGCTGAAGCCCGGCACCACTTATACTCTGAATACCTACTACAAAGCAGGTGACAAAGAGCAAGCTCTGGAGCCGGTAGCTTTCAAATCAACAGACTTTCCTCAGTCAGGCACTCAGCAGCCTAAACTGAGCCGTAAGTTTACCTTCCCCTACAATGCAGACCTGAAATCAGGCATTCTGCAGCTTGAAGGTGTTGCCTCCAAAGGCACCAAATCAAAATCAACTCCGCGCCTTGATGTGGCAACAGGTCTGATCACCACCTCAAAGCTGGTACAGAACACCTACTTCGCGGCTTTTGCAGATCATGGTTACAACAACCAGGAAGAAATCATTCCTGTAACCATTCCTGATTTCAAATTCGAGCAGGGAAGTTCAAAGCTGCGCAAGTCTGAATTGTCAGGAGCAAGTGCAACCCAGCTGGATGCTTTTATCGCTTCCAAGAACATCACCCGCACCGTAACGATTACCGGTACTCACTCTCCTGAAGGCCGTGAGCGTATCAACAGCAAACTTTCTCAGGAACGTGCTGCTGCCATTGAAAAATTCTACCGTGCTGAAATGAAGAAATACGACTATCAGGGCATGGCAGATGAAATCCGTTTCATCCTTAAGCCTGTGGTAGATGACTGGTCAGCATTCAAATCTGCACTGAGCACCTACTCAGGAATCTCTGCAGCTGAAAAAGCAGAATATGATAACATCATCAATGCAGGCGGAACATTCCCTGAGGTAGAAGAAAAACTCAGCAAGCTTTCAACCTACAAAAAGGTTTACAAAGACATCTATCCCGGTCTGCGTACCGCAAAAACTGAGATCTTCACCGTAAAGAAAAAGAAGACTGATATCGAGATCTCCGTTCTTGCAAAGCAGATGGTAAGCGGACAGGCAGGCAACGATGCACTGAGTATGGAAGAGTTCCTGTATGCCGCATCGCTCACACCATCACCGGAAGAGAAAGAAGCCATCTACCAGGCAGCAACCAAAATGGGAAGCTCATGGGTTGCTCATAACAACCTCGCAGCTGTATGGCTCAACCAGGGCATTCAGAATCCTGCCCGCATGAAAGAAATGGCAGCGAAAGCAGCAAGTCAGCTTGAGATTGCAGCACGTCTTCGTTCATCAAACGAGGTAAACGCCAACATGGCAACAGTAGCACTCGCACAGGGTAACGCATGGAAAGCAAACTCCCTTGCAACACGCGCACTCAATGGTGCTTCCAACGATATTTCCCGCGGTGTTAACGGAGTAAAAGCTGCCAGCGAAATCTACATGGCCAGATATGCTCAGGCCATCTCTTCTGCTTCAGCAGCGGCCGGCACCCCTGTCAATCTGTTTAACCGCGGACTGGCTCAGTTACTCAATAAAGAGTATGCAAAAGCTTCCGCGTCATTCGCAGAAGCAACCCGTGCCAACAGCAGCTATGCAATCGCCTATTATGGCGCTGCCGTGGCAGCTGCCCGTCAGGGTGAAGATGCAAATGTGATCACCAACCTTACCAATGCAGTAAAGTTTGACCAGAATCTCAAGGCTGCCGCCCTGAGCGACCTGGAATTTAGCAAGTGGTCAGGATCAGATGCATTCCGCGATGCTTTGAAATAATATCTGAGCAATCAAAGAAAAGCCCCGCAGGAGCGCTCCTGCGGGGCTTTTTTATTTTAAGGATTATCTGCAGGAATTTTTATCACTCCGCCGCGCGTGCTATTTTTGTGACCCTAAAACAAACGCCCGTTATGCGCGAAATCCAGTTCCGTGAAGCCCTCCGCGAGGCAATGTCAGAAGAAATGCGCCGTGACCCCAATATCTTCATCATGGGAGAAGAGGTAGCAGAATACAATGGTGCCTACAAGGTCAGCCAGGGTATGCTCGACGAATTCGGTCCAAAGCGGGTGATAGACACCCCTATCGCTGAACTTGGATTCGCAGGTATTGGCGTTGGAGCTGCCATAAACGGACTCCGCCCGGTGATTGAATTCATGACTTTTAACTTTTCACTGGTTGCCATCGACCAGGTCATAAACTCCGCCGCTAAAATGCTCTCCATGAGCGGCGGTCAGTACCATGTACCCATCGTGTTCCGCGGACCTACCGGTAATGCAGGCCAGCTTGGTGCACAACATTCACAGAACTTTGAAAATTGGTTTGCCAATTGCCCCGGTTTAAAAGTTGTTGTTCCTTCCAATCCTTATGATGCCAAAGGTCTGTTGAAAACCAGCATTCGCGATAACGATCCTGTCATCTTCATGGAAAGTGAGCTGATGTATGGCGAAAAAGGTGAGGTACCTGCAGAAGAATATCTGATACCAATCGGAAGTGCTGATGTGAAGCGCAGCGGTACAGATGTAACAATTGTATCCTTCGGAAAAATCATGAAGGTCGCCCTTACCGCAGCTGCGGAACTTGAGAAGGAAGGAATTTCTGCTGAGGTTATTGACCTGCGCTCTGTTCGTCCCATTGACTACGCAACAGTGGTTGAGTCTGTTAAAAAGACAAACCGCCTTGTGATTGTGGAAGAAGCATGGCCGTTGGCTGCAATTTCTTCAGAGATCACTTATCATGTTCAGAAATATGCTTTTGATTACCTCGATGCTCCTGTGCACCGGGTAAACAGCCTTGATGCCCCCCTGCCCTACGCACCAACTCTAATTCAGGCCATTCTTCCGAATGTTACCAGAACCGTTGAAGCCGTGAAGGCAGTGATGTACGCACGCTGATGCATATTCAGGTTTGCCGGTAAGCGCATTCAACAGGATGAAAATCCTGAAACAAAATATTCTATTACTTTGGCGCTGTTACCTCAATACTGAAAATTGAATATCGAAATCCTTCCTGAATCATTTCGAAAAGCCATTCTCGGACTTCTGCCGGAAGAAGCAGAAGATTTTTTCAAAGGCCTTGAAGAGCAACCGGTAACCTCTGTAAGACTTAATCCGGCCAAACCGGTGAACGCACCCTCTTCCTTTCAGATACCTTGGTGCTCGAATGGCTATTATCTTTCTGAGCGCCCCTCGTTCACAACAGATCCGTTGTTTCAGGCAGGCTGCTATTATGTGCAGGATGCTAGCTCCATGTTTGTGGAACAGGCCTTCCTGCAGACCCTAAATGACAACTCCCCGCCCCTGCGCGTGCTTGACCTCTGCGCTGCTCCCGGCGGGAAGACAACACACTTGCTGAGCCTGTTGCCTGAAGGCAGTTTACTGATTGCCAACGAAGTCATTCGTTCGCGCGTTCCGCTGCTGACGGAAAATGTGGAGAAGTGGGGTCGGTCCAATGTAATCATAACCAACAACGACCCTTCGGACTTTGCCGGTCTGGAAGGATTTTTTGATGTGATCCTGACAGATGCTCCGTGTTCCGGTGAAGGATTATTCAGAAAAGATCCGGAAGCCATCAAAGAGTGGAGTGAAAAAAATGTTGAGCTGTGCTCTGCACGACAGCAAAGAATATTAAACGACGTGTGGCCTGCTTTGAAAGAAGATGGCATCCTCATCTATTCCACCTGCACCTTCAACGAGCAGGAAAATGAAAAAAATATCGCACGACTGCTGGAGCAGGTTTCTGCTGAATCACTGAACATGAGCGTTCCTTCGGAGTGGCAGGTGGTCCATACCGAAAGTATCGGAGTTCATGGTTACCGCTTTTATCCGCATAAAGTAAAGGGTGAAGGATTTTTTCTGTCTGTATTACGAAAGAATGAATCTGCCGGACAGGTCAATATTCACAACAGAAAAAAACAGCCGTTATCCAAAGAATTTGAGGAAGTGCGACAGCTCCTGAAAAATCCGGATGACTTTGTGTTAACTGAAAAAAATAAGATGATCCTGGCTCTGCCGGAGCAGGTTGCCATGGTAAGGGATTTTTTAAATGGGCGTCTGACTATTGCAGCGAGCGGTCTGGCCATGGGTGAAATGAAGCACGGGAAATTAATTCCTCACCACGCATTGGCCCTCAGCGCTGATGTGGATCCCTCAAAAGTTCAGAACGCAGAATTGTCGGACGAAGACGCCCTGCGCTTTCTTCGCAAGGAACCCATCGCACCCGTTGGTTCGGGCATGACCCGCTTTACCTACCGGGGTTTTGGAATTGGATGGGGAAATGTTGTGGCGGGGAGGGTGAATAATATGCTGCCGATGGGGAGGCGGATTTTGAAATGATTATTCAATAAAAGAGTCAAAGCTGTTCCGGACTTAAGTCCGGAACCGAGGTAGATGGACTTTTCGATTTTAACGAACCGCTACTCAAGTTCATTAAGAAAATATTTCTCGTCAAATTCAACCCCGTTATTGATAAGCAGCTCTTTGTATTCATCTTTAAATTTTTTCTTTGCATGGCGCTGTTCCTGGTTTCGGATGTAATTGAAAATACCATCAAGATCATATGGGTTGCATGAAAAACAACCATAGCTTAATTGCCAGTTGAAATTGCTGCAGGCGGGAAATCTTGATTTGATGAAATTCGTGGAGGCGACCTTGATTTCTTTTACAAGGTCAGAAAGCACGGTTACAGGACGATATGATATCAGCATATGCACATGATCAGGCATACAGGAAATGATCAGCATTTTTTGATTTCGGTGTGTGAACAGGCCGGTGATGTAGCGTTCCAGTTCGTCTTTCATATCAGGTGTTATAAGGGCTTGTCGGTATTTCACAGCGAATACGATGTGGAATATGATTTTTGTGTATGTGTTTGGCATATCCTTTTTTTACAAAAATGAGTTGAAGGCAATTGAATCAATAGGGTGTTTTGCACATGAGACTATAGGTTAAAACACAGGGGTTTTGATTTTTATTCGGGGGAAAATTTTTTGGTTAAATCAACATTGGTGTTTTGTTCTATCTAAAACAATCATAGGTAGCCCCTATGGGGCTAGGTGGATTAACCAATTCTCGTGCTACGCATAGTTCGCCTCTACGAGGCTCCTATGGGTGGAATGAAATCATTT
>JBMTCO010000074.1:0-12861 GCA_049430945.1 Cyclobacteriaceae bacterium | reverse complement strand
TCATACATAGGTTGAGTACCCCCGGGGCCGATTTTCACCCCATCTGCATCCAGGTCAGAGTCACCAATGTGATTGATTGAAGTTTTATAGAAGGCTGAAAGGCCCTGATACTCAAAAGGACTTTTGCTGCTTACGCGCAAAACGCCGTTGAAAGCGTTAGGTCCGTAAAGCGCAGATGCAGAACCAGGGATCATCTCCACGCTTTCAACATCCAGCTCAGAAGGGCCGTTCAGGTTACCTATAGGGAAGTTCAGTGCAGGAGCCTGAGTATCCATACCATCGGTCAACTGTACAAATCGTGTGTTTCCGGTGCTTCCAAAACCACGGGCATTTACAATCTGGAAGTTGATGGAACTGGTGGTCATATCCACACCTTTCAGGTTGATCAGACCTTTGTAATAGTTGTCTGAAGCAGTGGTCTGCACCATCAGACTGTTCATTTTTTCAATTGAAACAGGTGATTTTACAATGCTTTCGTCTGTGAGGGAAGCACCGCTAACAGTTACCTCAAAAAGTGAGGTGGATGCTTCTTCCATTTTGACCTCAATTCCGGAGGTATTTGCGTCTATTACTTCAATTTCAGCGGTTTTGTGGGTCACATAAGAAATTGACAAAGTGAATGGAGGCGGAATGGATACCTTCAGGTTGAAGGCGCCCTGGCCATCAGTAACAGTTCCGATTACTTTTCCCTTTACAACTATATTCACTCCGATTAGGGGTTCACCGGAGGTAGCATCAATGACCTTTCCTGATACGGTCGTTTGTGCATAGGACGCCGTAGCGGCAGCACAAAAGATCAGCAAGGGGATGATCCTTTTTAAGTAGTGATTTACCATAAAATTTAAGTTTAGTGAGTTAAAGTATTTTAAAGCTACAAATTTTTTATTCCCAACCGAATTACCGTTTTGAATAATATAACCCAAATAGGGTGGCCATTTTGGCGCACCCTCAATTTAGAAATATGTTACAACACCTTTAAGCATGCATTGCCAAAGACGAAGGTTTACAATTCCTTTTTCAGGATTTTGATAATTGCTGCACCAGACGCTCACAAAGTGCATTCATTTCTCCGGCCATTTGCTCATCACCGGTTGCCTGCAGTACGCTTTGGGCCAGCCCCCCGATGCAGTCAATATAAAACCGCTTCATATCCTGGACAGGCATGTCTTTACTCCACAAATCAATGCGAAGTGTGTTTTTTGCCTCATGATCCCAGATGGCCAGGCTGATGGACTTTGTTTCCGCGCTTTGGTCCTCCGGTTTATCGCTGGCATCCCAGGTAATGCGTTCTGGGATGTTCTTTTCATCAAGTTCTACAGTGAATTGAATGGTTGAAGTTTTCATAATGCTGATGGATAATTATCTGATTTTGGTTTCAAGAATTCTGAGTGTTTCCTTCCGGTCTTCAATAAGTTGATCTCTAAGCCGGTCCAGTGATTCAAATTTCCTGTCGCCGCGGATGAGCTCAATGAAACTCACCACAACAGTTTCACCGTATATCTGTCCGTCAAAATCAAAAATATTTACTTCAATGACAGTGGCCCGCCCACCAACGGTAGGACGCTGGCCAATGTATAACATGCCACCATAAACTGAATCACCGATTCTTGCATGTACTGCATAGATTCCTTCAGCAGGTATAATTTTATACTTATTGTCTGGGTCTCCTGTTTCCGTAAGACTCAGATTTGCAGTGGGAAATCCTATCTGTCTTCCGAGTTGATCTCCCGTGACAACTTTTCCGCTCAGAATGTATGGACTTCCAAGCAATTGCGCAGCTTTTTTTACGGAGCCTTCTGATAAAAACCTTCTTATGGCAGACGAGCTTATAGCTGAGTCATCAATATCCTGCCGGGGAATTTCTTCTACTTCAAAGCCGTACTCAGGTCCAACCTGAATTAACTGATTCAGATTTCCTTCTCTTTTTTTTCCGAAGTGGTGGTCATAGCCGATCACCAGTTTTCGTGTGCCGATTCGGTCAACAAGAATATCCCTGATGAAGTCTGCCGAACTCATTTCAGAGAAGGTGCGGGTGAACGGAATACAGACCAGATGATCTATGCCAGCTTTTTCAAGCAATTCAGACTTTTCAGCGAATGTATTAAGAAGCCTCACAGAGTTATCTTCAGGATTAAGCACCAGACGAGGATGAGGCCAGTAGGTCAGTAATACGGTTTCCCCATTATTTTTTACTGCAATTTCTTTCAGTCTGTTCAGGATTTTCCGGTGCCCCAAGTGAACGCCGTCAAAAGTTCCGCTGGTAACAACGGAAAAATTGAGGCGCTGAAATAATCCTGGATCCCTGTAAATCTTCATGGGCCGCAAATTTATGCACCAGGAATGATCTGTGCATCTTCAACTCTGAAATCTCCGATCCGCGTCCGGCGTAATGCTGACATGTAGGCACCTTTTCCAGTTATTTCCCCGAAATCACGAACCAGGCTGCGGATATAAGTCCCTTTGCTGCAAACAATTCTGAAATCAATTTGAGGCAGCTCAATGCGGGTCAGCTCAAATACACTGACCTCCACTTTCCTTGCCTCCATTTTTTTTTCAATACCCTGTCTGGCAAATTTATATGCCCGCTTTCCATCGATTTTAATTGCAGAGTGTAAGGGCGGCACCTGATCAATTAACCCCGTGAGTCTGGTTTTTGCCAATACTAAAAGCTCCTCACTCAGATCATGGAGTGGCACTGGTTCAGAGGGCTCGGTTTCAAGGTCATGAGATGGCGTCGTCTGCCCCAGTACCATGGTGCCTGTATATTCCTTTTCAAGGCCCTGATAATCATTTATACGTTTTGTGAACTTACCAGTGCAAACCACCAATAGACCTGTCGCAAGCGGATCAAGGGTACCGGCATGTCCTATTTTTCGGATGCCGGTAAGCTTTCTGAGTTTATGAACCACATCAAAGGAGGTCCAACGAAAAGGCTTATCAACAAGGATAAGACTTCCCTCTTCAGGGTTTACGGTATTCACAAAAGATTCAGTTGAACGCCAGAGTAATACAATCCTAAAATAATTAGACCTGCTATGATTCTGTAGATCCCGAAAACCCTGAAGCCATGGCGTTCAAGATATCCCAGAAATCCTCTGATGGCCAGCCAGGCAACAACGAACGCCACAATATTGCCAATAATCAATACAGGAATCTGTTGACCTGTAAACCCGCCGCCGTCAAGGACATAACTTAAAAGTTTATAGCCCGTGGCTGCACACATGGTCGGTACTGCGAGCAAAAAAGAAAATTCAGCTGCTCTTGCTCTGCTCAATTTTTGTGTAAGTCCTCCGATAATGGTGGCTGCAGATCTGGAAACGCCCGGCAGCAAAATTGCCAGACATTGAAACAATCCAATGATTAAAGCATTGCCGGGATTAACTGTCTTTTCAGGATTGGTCTGACTGAACCACTTGTCTGCGAAAAGCAGAATAATTCCACCTGAAAGTAATCCATAACCAACAAAATCAACACGTTCCAGTGTGCGGTCTATCCAGTCATTCAAAAGCCAGCCAAAAACAAGTGCAGGAATCACACCAATGATCAGCAATCGGTACATTCTAAAATCTCTGATAAATCTTTGTGAGTAAAGTGCGACTACCGCCAGAATTGCTCCAAGTTGGATGGCAACAGTAAAGGTTTTTGTAAAGGCAGTAGGTTCTATCCCCAGAAGGGCAGAAGCTATGATCATATGTCCGGTAGAAGAAACCGGAAGGAATTCCGTCAGACCTTCAACAATCGCCAGTAACACTGCCTCTATAAAACTCACAGAATGCAGTTATTTGGAATGATCCGGGCGACTCAGAATTGCAAAAATCTGAAAAACAAATCCAGCTACAGTTACGATGGGTCCAAGTGTAAGTCCTGCAAATCCAAAACCATAAGGTTCACTATCAACCGACATTATTGTAAAGCCGCAAACAATTATAACCAGGCCTATGATCATTAACCTGTAGTTTTTCGGGCCGAATGGAAGTTTTTCACGCATTGGATAGTTTTTAATAGAGTTCGTCAAGCGATAATGCCAGAAAGTGTGTCAGTGCCCTCCAGGTACTCCAGACGGATACAAAAATACCGAGTGCAGTCAGGATTCCAAGCACGATCAATATTTCGCCCGGGTTCATGATAACTTTTAATTCGGGAATAACTTTTGTTGCATAGGTAACCAACCCTACCAGCAGTGCTCCTGAAATTACCGAACCGGTCAGGCCATATCCTGCTGCCCGGTATAAAAAAGGCATAATGATGAAGCCTCTGGTGGCGCCCACCAATTGCATGCTCCGGATCAGGAATCTTTGTGAAAACAAGGCAAGCCTCAGCGTATTTCTGATCAGAGTGATGACAACCAAAAACAATGTGAGTGAACTGCCGGCAAGTACTATGCCGATGGTATTACGGTTTTTATTGATGGATTCAATGAGGTTTGGATCATAATCCACAAAATGAACACCTTTGATTTTCTCAATTTTCTTTTTGATGTCGGATAGCAATCCTGTTGATTGATAGGCAGGGGAAACAGAGAGTATAAATGCATCATGAAGTGGATTCTCACCCATGAACTTAAAGAAGTCCTCTCCGGTTTCACGAATGAACTGTTTTGCGGCTTCTTGCCTGGAGATAAATATCAGTGGCTTTTGAACGGTTTGATTCAGAAACTTCTCAGTTGAAAGCGATTTTTTTATTGACAGAAGCGTGGAGTCACCTAACCCGTGATTAAGATATACATGAATTCTCACATTATCCTGCACGACTTTTTCGAGCTGCCTCGACAAGGTGATCAGAATACCAAAAAGTCCGGCGACAAACAGCGCCATAGTGATGCTGAATATCACACCGGCTGAAGGATAGCCACCAGGCTTTTTTTTCTTCATTTTACGTCCGGTCATATGGCAAAGATACAGGAAGGAAACAGAAGGGTTAAAAAAAAGGTCCCGCCGGAGCGGGACCTTTCAATATTTATTTTTTTGAGATTATTTAACCAACAGAGGTGCAAGTACCAGAGCAACCACAGACATCAGTTTAATCAGAATGTTCAATGAAGGTCCGGAGGTATCTTTGAAAGGATCACCAACTGTATCGCCGACAACGGCAGCCTTGTGTGGATCAGATTTTTTGTAGTACATCTGTCCATTGATCTCTACACCTTCCTCAAAACTTTTCTTGGCATTGTCCCATGCACCACCGGCATTTGACTGAAAGATTGCCAGTAGTACGCCTGAGACGGTTACCCCTGCAAGCATACCGCCTAAGGCTTCTTTACCAAAGCCGGGAAGAAATGCAATAACCACAGGTACAATAACAGCCATCAGGCCCGGAACGACCATCTCTTTGATAGCAGCCTGTGTAGATATCTCCACACATTTTCCGTACTCAGCTTTTCCGTCTGCATCCTGGAATACTTTTTGCTCTTCAGCGCTCCATTCATTGACAGGCGTGTCACCATTTTTACGCATCAGGTCCAGCGCAGCTTTCAATGCAGGTATGGTGGTGAACTGTCGACGAACTTCTTCAATCATTGACATAGCTGCACGGCCAACAGCTCCCATTGCAAGCGCTGAAAATACGAAAGGCAACATTCCACCGATGAAAAGACCTGCCATAACGTTTGCCTTCGAAACATCAATGGAGTTTACTTTTGCAGTTGTCATATATGCGCCAAAAAGTGCAAGTGCAGTAAGTGCAGCTGAAGCAATTGCAAAGCCTTTTCCAATAGCAGCTGTTGTATTTCCAACCGCATCCAGTTTGTCGGTACGGGAACGCACTTCTTTGGGAAGCTCACTCATTTCAGCAACACCGCCGGCATTATCTGAAATAGGGCCATAGGCATCAACAGCCAGCTGAATGCCAAGGTTTGAAAGCATTCCAACCGCTGCGATGGCGATACCGTAAAGTCCGCCGAATTCAAACGCACCGATAATGGAGAATGCGATGATAATGATGGGCCACATTGTAGACATCATTCCGACACCCAGGCCGGCAATAATGTTAGTTGCAGCACCGGTTCCTGACTGACGCACGATAGAGCTCACAGGCTTCTTACCCATTCCTGTATAATATTCAGTTATGAGGCCGATGAGGACACCGCCCACAAGACCAATGACAGTAGCCCAGAACACGCCCATGGCCGTCATCTGACGAACAAGGGGAGCTCCGTTTTCATCTGTATAAAGCGGGTCGGTAAATGACCATGAGGCAGGGAGCATCCAGTTGATAATGAAATAGCTTGCAACAATCATGACTGCCGATGAAATAAATTCACCCATGTTGAGCGCTTTCTGTGGGTCACCGCCTTCTTTTACTTTAACAAAGAAAGTGCCGAGGAAGGACATAATGATTCCAACACCTGCAAGAACCAATGGCAGAAGAACTGCCGAAAGTCTGTTGAACTGATCTGAAAATCCGTCCACCATAAAAGCTGCACCCAGGACCATAGTACCCACAATTGAGCCTACATAGGATTCGAAAAGGTCAGCCCCCATTCCGGCCACATCACCTACGTTGTCACCTACGTTATCTGCAATGGTAGCAGGATTAAGCGGATGGTCTTCAGGAATTCCCGCCTCAACTTTTCCTACCAGGTCAGCTCCTACATCAGCGGCTTTGGTATAGATACCTCCACCTACACGTGCAAACAGCGCTATTGAGGAGGCGCCGAAAGAAAAACCTGTAATAATGGTTATTACCTGATTTACGTTTGCCTGAGAATCGGCTCCGAAAATATTGCTGTAAACAATAAATAAAACGCTCAGGCCCAGAACACCAATTCCGACAACACCCATCCCCATAACCGAACCACCGGTGAAAGCAATTTCAAGCGCCCTGCCGAGTGAGGTGCGTGCGGCGTTTGTTGTTCTGACATTTGCTTTAGTTGCAATCCTCATACCGATAAATCCGGCAAGAGCTGAACTAAAGGCGCCAAGGATAAATGATACCCCAACAAGCGGGGAGGAGGTTTCAGCATTGGCTGTTACCGAAAGTAAAATAGCCACGCAGATTACAAAAATGGCCAGGACTCTGTATTCAGCTTTCAGAAATGCCATTGCACCCTCAGCAATATGCCCGGCAATCTTTTTCATTTTATCCGTTCCTGCATCCTGGTTGTTTATCCAGGCACTTTTCCAGAACACGTAAACAAGCCCTAAAAGGCCAAGAACCGGGAGTGCGTAAAGGACATTAGTATAAAGCGTATTATCCATATAGGTAGGGTTAGTGAATTACAAACAAGTTTTATCTTTAAAAGTCCGGCAAAGATAGAATATGGCCGAAAAATTAAAAATAACCGGAATTTCAGGCATTCCGGGAAAGCATCAGCCGGATGGCAGCCCACAATTCCTTTTTGGCTTCCGGATCCTGTGCCAGATGTTCAGGTTTGTAGGTTAGTGTAACGGATCGTGACCTGAAAGTTGTGGGCAGGTGAACCTTGATTCCATCGGGATTGTGGCCAAACAAAACGAGGTAATCAGGCATTTTTTCCAGGCTGTTCAATTCTGATTCTGTCAGATACAAAATCTGTGGAGCCGGCTTTTGTTTGAGCGCATTTGTGAGGTTTATGAGCATGGTCTGGCTTGGTACTGATAATTTTTCCCATGGTTCATTCAGGACCAGTCCGATATTTTGACTGATGTGATAAATCTCTTCCTGATAAATTTCATTGAACTCCAAGCTCAGTCTTCTTTGATGTCAAAAATGGATTTAAGTTCATTGGCTTCGCTTGGCTTCATCCGTCCGGCCAGAATGAGGCGGAGTTGCCTTCTTCTGAGTGCACCTTCGTAATAATTGCGTTCCTCCTCGGTTTCAGGCTTTACTTCAGGAACATCGGTTGGCTTACCATCCGGTCCTACAGCTACAAAGGTAAAATATGCACTGTTGCTGTTAATTTTTCTGCATCCAGGAATATCTTCTGCCTCCACATCTATCCTAACCTCCATGGAAGAGGTGAAAGCGCGTGTCACTTTTGCTTTAAGAGTAACTACGTTTCCCAGCTGAATAGGGTGTCGAAAAGAAATGTTGTCAACAGAAGCAGTAACCACAATACTATTGGAGTGTTTTTGAGCTGAAATCGCAGAAACAATATCCATCCAGTGCATGAGCCGGCCACCCATCAGATTGTTAAGCGTGTTGGTATCGTTAGGCAACACCAGCTCTGTCATGTACACAAATGAATCAGATGGATTCTTTATTTTTTTTTCTGTTTTCATCCTTTCGTGCTTTTTTCTTCCCATCCTTGTTTTCCCAGTAAAGGTACAAAGGCGAAATTGTCAAACTCTTCTTTCGTCAGTTCATTCTCCTTTTTGCTTATCCGCAGCATTTTTTGCTTTTTTCTGTCGCCCACAGGAATAACCAGAATGCCGTTATCAGCAAGTTGATCTGTAAGTGCTGCAGGAACAACCGGCGCACCTGCTGTTACAAGGATGCGGTCAAATGGTGCCTTCGCGGGCAAGCCTTTGGAACCATCCCCGTGAATAAAAAAAGGCTCATATCCCATGAGAGGTAAAAACTCTCTGGTTCTTTCAAAAAGTACTTCGTTGTATTCGATGGTATAAACCTTCGCCTTCAACTCGATCAGCACGGAAGCCTGATAGCCTGATCCGGTACCGATTTCCAGAACCTTGTGGCCGGGTTTAACCATGAGCTTTTCAGTTTGAAAAGCCACCGTGAAAGGCTGAGAAATAGTCTGACCTTCACCAATAGGAAATGCCTTGTCCTCATAGGCATGTCCCACCAGTGCACCATCAAAAAACGCATGTCTGGGCACTTTTCCGATAGCTGACAAAACGGCCTCATCCACTATGCCTTTCTGACGTAGTTTTTGAACCAGTTTTGCCCTGAGTCCGCGGTGTTTATAGGTGTCAATAATCATCAGAAATCATGCAAAAAAGGGCATTTTCAGGCGTGAAAAAAAGTTTTTCTAAATTCTTGGCAAATGTGGAACCTAACCCCATACTTTAGGGTTCTCATACAACAGTGATTTGACTTTGCCATAGCGTTTCACTGGTGTAACCTGCCCTGGTACAGACGGCGTGGTTTTCCCACGGCCGCTGTTCGGGCGGGTAATTTTCTGAGAAGTAAAATCCCTCTTTTTTCGCTTTTTAGAGCTTTTTTAGACTAAAAGCCTTTCCTTTTGATTTGAAATAAAGCAACCGGGTTGCTCAGTCCATACCACCAAGTGACATGTTTTCTACCGCAGCCAGTTTCAGGATATTTTCATAATCCTCGGCATTAAGATCGTTGAAGAAATAATATACCGGATTAACAACTTTTCCATTGATATGAACCTCATAGTGCAAATGTGGTCCGGTGCTTAATCCTGTATTTCCCACATAGCCTATCAGTTCACCACGTTTGATCCGCTGACCTTTTCTTACGGCAAATCCATGCATGTGTGCATAGCGGGTCATGTATCCAAAGCCATGATCAATATCAATCATTTTACCGTAACCACTGAAACTGAATTCCACCTTTTGAATGACGCCATCGGCAGTTGCATAAATAGGAGTCCCTACCGGCGCACTGAAATCAATTCCGGGATGCATACGTCGAACTTTGTAGACAGGATGAATCCGCATGCCATAACCGGAAGCCAAGTGTGAAATCTCATCACTTCTCAAAGGCCTGATGGCCGGTATGGCAGAGAACAACTTTTCCTTTTCCCGTGCCAGCTCCACAACTTCATCCTGACTTTTAGATTCGATGTACAGTTTCCTGCGCAGCTGATCTACTGACTTTGTGATCTCCAGGATCTTTTCCTTACCTGCAAATTTTTTGTTTTTGAATTCAACGTATCTTTCGGAACCTCCGATTCCGGCATTTCTTACAGCAGGGTCAAGAGGCTCAGACCCAAGCACACTGCGATAGATGTTGTCATCCCTGACAGCCATTTCCTCCGCCATCCGGCTGAGTTGGTCAACCTTTGTACTGAGTGAATTATAATAAAACTCCATTTCCTGAAGCTCATTTTTAAGAATCAGTTCTTTCGGTGATTCGAAATAACTGCTGTAAACAAAAAGTAATCCGACCGCAAGTGCCAGGCTCAGGGAAAGAACTCCAAGTACATTAAATACAATGTCACCTGCGGTTGTTTTTACCCGTTCATAACGGCAGGTTTCTGTGTCATAATAATATTTAATCCTTGCCATAATTTTTCAGGTGTTATTTTGGCCTGAAGGCCTTTATAACCGATTCATTACACTGCAGGTAAGGCCCCCCGATCAGATCAATGCAGTAAGGAATAGCCGGAAAAACAGCTTCCAGACATTCTTTGATTGATTTGGGTTTCCCGGGTAAATTTACAATTAAAGTCTTTCCCCTGATCCCGGCGGTTTGGCGGGAAAGGATGGCAGTAGGAACATACTTAAGGCTCACAGACCGCATCAATTCGCCGAAACCGGGCATTATGCGCGTGCAGACTGAGATGGTTGCCTCCGGGGTAACGTCCCGCGGTGCAGGACCTGTTCCTCCTGATGTAACTATCAGACAACACTCTTTCCGGTCTGCCATCTCAATCATGGTCTGCTCAATGAACTGCTGGTCATCGGGCACGACCGCATAAACCTGTTCCCAGGGGCTTTCCAGAAACTCATTCAGACACCGGACGATTTCTTTCCCCGGCAGGTCTTCATAAATACCTGCACTTGCCCTGTCTGAAATATTGATGATTCCAATGCGGATCATCCGTTTTAATTTTGTTTATTCAAATGGCCTGAACGTCCTTTTTTAAATACCTGCCGGCCCTGGGCCTTACCTTTTCTGAGTTTTGCCTGTTCTTCGACCGAAAGTTTAATCACTCCGGCACATGCCTCGCTGCAACAGGAATCAAATGTAACACGACATTCTTCACACTGAATAAACAGCAAATGGCAGGCATCGTTCTTACAATTGATGTGGGTATCGCAAGGTTTTCCGCACTGGTGACAATTGCTGATGATATCATTGGAGATTCGTTCTCCCAGTCTTTCATCAAAAACGAAATTCTTCCCTACGAATTTATTCTCCAGTCCCTTTTCTCTGACCTCACGGGCATAATTGATGATACCACCTTCCAGCTGAAAGACATTTCTGAAACCCTTGTACTTCATCCAGGCACTTGCCTTCTCACAGCGAATACCTCCGGTACAGTATAATAACAGATTTTTTTCCTCATTACCTTTCATCAGATCCTCGACAGCCTGAAGCTCCTCCCTGAAGGTATCAACATCAGGACAAACAGCATTCCTGAAACGGCCAACTTCACTCTCATAATGATTACGCATGTCCACAATGACACTCCGGGGATCTTCTGCAAGCCGGTTGAAGGACTCTGCATCCAGATGTTCACCGGGTTTTGTTACATCAAAACTTAAGTCGTCCAATCCGTCTGCAACAAGTTTTTTACGATACAGAATTTTGAGTTTGAAAAAGGATTTGCCGTTATCATCCACGGCAATATTTAATCTGACACCTCTTAAAAAATCAATTGATTCAAGTTGTTCTCTGAAAGCACTGAACCTGTCGTCAGGTACGCTGATTTGTGAATTTATTCCTTCATCAGCAATGTAAATCCGGCCAAGTACCTCAAGTTCGCTCCAGTTACGATAAAGTTCATCCCTGAAGGCACGGGCATCAGATAAATGATGGTATTTGTAAAACGACACGGTTGTCCGTTTCCTTGCTTCAGATTTCAGCTGCTCCTTGAGAAGCCGCTTGTCAACGGTATTGTATAATCTCATCTAATCTGGGATTAATAGCAGGTTAATCTCCGGTTTAATTGCAAAGATAAACTGAATTGTAATTATCACAGTGGCCATCTGAAACAGGTCCCTTGTGCATGATATTTTTTTTTGCGTCATTGATACAATCAATTGCACAGTCATGAAAAAAATACTGACTTTATTTTTGTTTGTTGCCGTCATCATCGGGTCTTATTCGCAGCGTGCAGATACTCTTTTTTCTTTACAGTCTGTTAAATCTGCGCCTTTTCCGAGTGAGCTTACAGCCGCACCTGCAGGTTCACGGATTGCCTGGGTATTCAATGAAAACGGAAGAAGAAATATCTGGGTGGCTGAAGCCCCTCAATGGCAGGCTAAGAAAATAACTGCCTACGTTACCGATGATGGCCAGGAAATTACTTCGCTGACCTTCACACGTGATGGAAGTCGCCTCGTTTATGTAAGAGGCGGAGACCACGGATCAAACTGGGATGATCATTTGACTGTCAATACGCAATCACTGATAACTGCGCCTAAAGTTCAGATATTGAGCGTGCCTTTTCAGGGCGGAGAAACGAAGGTCCTTGGTGATGGTGAGGAGCCTGTAATTTCAAACAGCGGAATTGTTGCATTTCATAAAGGAGGCCAGATATGGACTGTTCCTGCGGATGGAAGCAAAACGGCATCCCAGTTGTTTACATCCAGAGGAAGCAATAGTAATCCTGTCTGGTCCCCGGATGGCACCAGCCTTGCGTTTCAAAGTAACCGCCAGGATCATGCATTTATCGGGGTTTACTCAATGTCATCCGACAGGATTCTATGGATTGATCCTTCTTTTAAACGTGACGGCTCCCCACGATGGTCACCGGATGGGAAACAAATCACTTTTATCAGGACACCCGGCTCAGGAGGGGCACCTGATTCTGTCCTGCGCCGCAGGCACAACCCCTGGTCGGTGGCAGTGGCAGATGCATCAGACGGATCAGCAAAAGTAATTTGGAACGCTCCGGCTTCATTAAGAGGATCTGTTCCTACGACACACGGCGGAACAAATCTTCACTGGGGCGCAGGTAAAATTGTTTTTCTCGCCTATACGGATGGATGGCCCCACCTTTATGCCATTTCCCCTGATGGCGGACAACCGGTACTGCTTTCACCCGGCAACTTCATGGCTGAG
>JBMTCO010000073.1:0-12979 GCA_049430945.1 Cyclobacteriaceae bacterium | reverse complement strand
CTTAATAACGGGGACGGAACATTCAGTGAAATTGGCAGATACGCCGGGGTGGAAGCAACAGACTGGAGCTGGGGTGCTCTGATATTTGATATGGATAATGACGGATGGCGAGATCTTTTTGTCTCAAATGGAATTTATCAGGACCTTACCAATCAGGATTTTCTTCAGTATGCAAGCAATGAAAGTTTCCTGAAATCAGTACTCGAAAATAAAAAGGTTGATTACAAGAAACTCACAGAGATTATTCCGTCAAATCCCATTTCAAATTTTGCATTCCTGAATTCGGGCGGCATCCGATTCAAAAACAAAACAAAAGAGCTCGGCCTTTATGAACCCGGATTCTCCAACGGCTCTGCATATGGTGACCTTGACAATGACGGCGATCTTGACCTGGTGGTCAATAACGTAAATATGAAAAGCTTCCTGTACAGGAATAATACAAGAGAATTACAACCGGAAAATCATTTCATTGCTTTTCATCTTAAAGGTTCCGGAAACAATACTCAAGCCATCGGATCACGCATCCATCTGTATGCCGGCGGAAAGCAGTTATATGCAGAGCTTTTTCCTAACCGCGGTTTCCAAAGCAGTGTTGATACAAGGATGCACTTTGGACTTGGAAATGGTGTTACTGCCGATTCGGTTGTAATCAACTGGCCTGATGGGCGAATAACCCGTTTAAATGCTCCCGGACCAAATAAAATTTACATGGTCTATCAGGATTCAGCAAAAACTGAATCCCCTGTAATTCTGAATAAGCCTGCACCAGTTTTATTAAAAAAGGTCGAATCCGTCATTCCATTTACCCACAGGGAAAATCAGTTTGTTGACTTTGACAGAGATAAACTACTTTACCTGATGACCTCCACCGAAGGCCCCAGGATGTCAAAGGGCGATGTAAACAACGATGGGCTTGAAGATATTTTTATCGGAGGTGCCAAAGAACAGACCGGCGCAATTTTTATTCAACAGCCTGACGGGACTTTTAAAAGAGCCGATGATTCAATATTTCTCAAAGACAAAATTTCTGAAGACACAGGAAGTGTATTTTTTGATGCCGACCAGGACGGTGACCAGGATTTATTTATAGCAAGTGGCGGAAATGAATTCTCGAGCAGTTCATCTGCACTCTCCGACAGGCTCTACATAAATGACGGAAAGGGATATTTTAAAAAATCAACCAGTGTGGCAGAACCAGACTTTGAGTCAACCTCAACAGTGGCTGCTGCGGATTTTGATGGAGACGGAGACCTGGATATTTTCACAGGAATCCGGTTAAAGCCCTTCAGATACGGAAAGCCTACAAGCAGTTACCTTTTGAAAAATGACGGAAAGGGTCAATTTCTGGATGTGACCGAAACCTCTGCCCCTGCCCTGGTTGAAACGGGCCTGGTAACCGATGCCGTCTGGTGTGATGTAGACTCCGATAATGACCCTGACCTGGTTATTGTTGGAGAGTTCATGAAACCAAAAATCCTTATTAATGAAAAGGGAAGACTAATTGACCGTTCCTCTGATTTCATCCCAGATAACAGCGAAGGGCTTTGGAACAGAATAAAAGTTGCAGACCTGGACAACGATGGCGATCCCGATTTTGTGCTGGCCAACCATGGTGAAAATTCCAAGCTCCGTGCAACTGCAGAGAAACCCCTTGAACTTGTTATCAATGACTTTGACTCCAATGGTACTATAGAGCATATGCTTTGCTTCTATGAAGGTGACAAATCCTACCCCTTTGTCTTACGGCATGATCTAATTCAGCAACTTCCGATGCTTAAGAAGAAATACCTGAAATATGAAGATTTTGAAAACCAGACCATTGAAGATATTTTTACTCCTGAACAGCTTAAAGATGCACTGACTCTGAGAGCAAAGTATCTCTCCACTGCAATTCTGGAGAACAAAAGGGACGAAAAATGGAAATTGAAAAGATTACCTGAAGAAGCCCAGCTGAGCATTATGTATGGAATTGAGTTGTCGGACCTTGATGGAGACGGAATCACAGATATCATCCTTGGCGGAAATCTTTATGGAACCAAACCTGAAATCGGTCGCTACGATGCCTCGTACGGAGTTGTACTTCTGGGTACCGGGAATCTTAATTATAAACCTTTAAAATCAACCGAATCAGGACTCCGCATTGATGGGGAAATCAGAGATTTTCTTAGAATTCCACTTGCAGGAAATCAGAATGACCTGCTGATTATAAGCCGCAACAACCTGCCTGTTCAAACTTATCTAATCCGAAAAAAGAATTGAAAACTCCGGGAAGGATTCTTGCACTGGTCACATTGATAATTGCCTCGTGCGACAGCCGGTTTGAATCAGATAATTTTATGCTGGAAGAAATTTCTTCCAGACACTCTTCCGTGAATTTTGCCAACAACCTGAATGAGGATGAAACAATAAACATCGTTGAGTACCTGTACTTCTACAATGGCGGAGGCGTTGCGGTCGGAGATTTTAACAGAGATGGACTCGAAGACCTCGTATTTTCATCAAGTCAGGAACAACCTGCGATCTATATTAATGAAGGTGAATTTAAATTCAGGGACATCACAACCGAATCCGGTGTGGCACTCGCAGGAAACTGGCATACAGGTGTTAACATCGCAGATATAAACCAGGACGGATTCCCTGATATATTTTTTTGCGGAGTTGGAGGATATAAAAATCTGAAAGCCTACAATCAGGTATTTATAAATAATGGCAATCTGACATTCACTGATAAAACCGCGGAACTTGGACTGAATTTTCAGGGGCTGTCAACTCAAACAACATTTCTGGATTTTGATCAGGACGGAGATCTGGATTTGTATCTCCTGAACCACTCCGTTCATTCTGTAAGATCAATTGGTTCCATAGGTCTGCGAAATGAAACCGATTCAAGGTCAGGCGACATCCTATATGAAAACAAACTCATTCCGGATGGTAAATTACATTTTGTTGCAGCGACTGAAAATACTGGACTGTTGAGCAGTGCTCTGGGATATGGCCTCGGTGTTGCTGCAGGAGATATTAATATGGATGGACGGACAGATTTATACATCTCAAATGACTTCTATGAAAATGACTACCTGTATTTGAATGCGGGGAATGGAAAATTCACCGAGTCAGCTGAAAAATCCATGTCTCATACCAGCCGCTTCAGTATGGGCAATACCATAGCAGACATCAATAATGATTTACTGCCTGATATCATTTCGCTGGATATGCTGCCGTGGAAAGAAGATGTCATAAAGACAAGTGCCGGAGAAGATCCTTTTGATGTGTTTGAGTACAAGAAAAAATTCGGATACCACTATCAGTACGCAAGAAACACCTTTCAACTGAACAATGGCATTGGACCGGATGGAATACCGGAGTTCAGTGATATTGCACCACTGGCCGGCATCGATGCAACGGACTGGAGCTGGTCGCCGCTCGTAGCCGATTGGGATAACGACGGATGGAAGGATGTTTTTATTTCCAACGGCATTGTCAGAAGACCCAACGATATGGACTATATCAACTTTATCAGTTCAGATTCGGCAAAACAGAATGCTTCTCTCAAATCTTATCTCAATCAGATGCCTTCCGGTGCAGTGCCAAATGCAATATTTAAAAACGAAGGAGATTTGCGGTTTTCAGGGATGTCAGGAAAATGGTTAAACGAAAAACCAGGAATATCCAACGGTGCGGCATACGCTGACCTGGACAACGATGGAGACCTTGATCTGATTCTGAATAACATAAATGCGAAAGCAGGTCTTTTCCGTAACAATCAAAAAAATAATAATGGCTTCTCCATTGAACTGGAGGGAACGAAACCAAACATAGAAGCATATGGAAGTAAAGTCTTTGTTTACATCAATGGCGAATCTCAATACCGGGAACTGCAGCCTTCTTCCGGTTTTGAATCTTCGGTTTCAAAAAGACTTCACTTTGGTCTGGGTACAGCATTACAGCCGGATTCAGTTAAAATTATCTGGCCGGACGGTTCACAACAGAAAGTTTTAAGTACAGCGTTTACGAAAGGTCGTGTGGCTTCAATAAAAAAAGAAATCACATCTGCTCCGGCCAGATCAAATGCTGAATCTGCCGGAACCCACTCAAAATTTTACTTAACCTTCGAAGGGCCGGTGCATCAGGAAAATACTTATTCCGGATTTCAGAATGAACGCCTTCTGCCCCACAGTATGGATGCTCCGGGGCCCGCCCTTGCCATAGCAGATGTTGATGGTGACGGAAATCCGGATTTGTATCGCTCAGGCACTTCAGCAGGATCCGGATACTGGCATATAAATTTCACAAATGGAAAATTTAAAACCATCCGGGAAAAGAAAACAGAGATTTTCCAGGCAGATGAAAGCGCAGTGAAAATATTTGATGCCAACGGAGACTCCCACCCTGATATGCTGGTGCTTTATGGCGGACAACAACCACTAATTCCAACAAGTTATTTTCCTCAGCTTATGCTCGGTGATGGCGAAGGAAATTTCAGAATTACTGATGGAAAATTCCCAACCATTGCACTGAACGGATCCGTTATTGCTGAACAGGATATTGACAGTGATGGTGACCTGGATATATTTTTTGGCGGCGACCTTGCTCCGGCCAACTACGGACTAATTCCATACAGCTATCTTCTCATCAATGACGGGCAAGGCAGATTCACCAATCAGACAACAGCTATGTTCCCGGGAACCGGTGGTAAACTCGGTATGATTTCAGATGCAGTATGGTCTGACATCAATAATGACACATGGCCTGATCTGATTCTGGCAGGTGAATGGATGAGCATTCAGGTCTGGATCAATCAAAAAGGAAAAAACTTCCTGAATGAAAGTGAAAAATGGAACCTTTCCAATACCGGTGGGTTATGGCACAGCCTGGTCTGTGGCGATTTTGATTCAGACGGTGATATCGACCTGATGGCCGGAAATCACGGCCTGAATTCACGGTTAAGGGTAGATGAACAAAATCCGGTTAAGCTTTTTATTACTGATCTCGATAACAACTCAAGCATTGACCAGCTTCTTGAATACCGGAATAATGGGAAACCCTGGCCCTTCTGGACAAGAGACCAGCTGACGCGACAGGTACCATCGATGAAAAAACACTTTCTCAAATATTCAGATTATAGGGAAGTAACTACGGAAGATATACTGCGTCTTGCAGGTAAAACAAGTCCTGAATACAGAACGATTCAAATGCTCGCGTCAACCTATTTCGAAAATACCGGTAGCACTTTTACCGCGAAACCTCTGCCACCTGAAGCTCAGTTTGCTCCTGTTTTTGCAATTTGCCCTGCTGATCTTAACAATGACCAATTAACTGATTTTTTAATCGGAGGAAACCTGCATCAGGTAACACCTGAACTTGGCAGGCTAAGTGCTTCGCGAGGGCTGGTGCTTTACGGCAAAGGAAATGGAACCTTTGAGCCTGTAAATGGTGTACAGTCGGGATTCTTAATTGAAGGAGAATGCAGAGCCATTAACCTCATTTCAGAGAAAAACAACACACTCTACTTTGCAGCCGGCATGAACAACGGACCGCTTAAGATTTTTCGGTATGACCGTCCTGATCCGCGGAATTCACCTTTACCAGGGAGACCGAATTAATGCAATATCGCAATCCGCCGGGAGGTGGACCATCAGGGAAAACATGTCCCAGATGCGAATCACAGGAATTGCACAAGACTTCAATGCGCACCATTCCATGGCTTGAATCACGGTGATAGCTGATTGCATTTTCGGATGCAGGCTGAGTAAAACTCGGCCACCCGGTCCCTGAATCAAATTTTAATCCTGAGTCAAAAAGAAGCGAACCGCAACAGACACAGGCGTATTTTCCGGGTTCATAAGACGAGCAATATTCACCGGAGAAAGGCCGTTCGGTACCTTTTAAACGGGTAACAACAAATTGCTCCTCTGTTAATTCCTCACGCCACGCCTCCGGTGACTTTTCTACTCTTCTGTCGGAAGTTGGATTTCCCTTTGCCGCAAACTGAATGATATCGTTCCACTTGAGCATAATCTGACTTTTCTCAAAGTTAACAGGCCTGAGCCAACCTTAAAAGGATATTCCGAAACTGAATGCGTTAAGGTCAGGACCCTTTCCACTTGCAAATAAACCATTCAGGTCATAGCAGAAGAATAAATCTGTTTCACGGTATCCGATCTGAAACCTGAGTCCATAGCGGAAGTTATTCAGGAAAAAATTGTCGTGATCACGAACACGTTGTTTTTCACCATCCTCCTTGTAAACTCTTCTTGAATAGCTGTTTATACGGTAACCGGCATAGGGCCCTGCTCCTATCCGGAATGACCTGGCCTGTTCACCGTCAAAAATTCCGGGCTTTCGGGGATTCGCACCAAAATCAATAACTGGAACAAATGAAGCCTGTAGGTAATAGTTAAACAACTTGCTCTTCCGGTAATCAAAAGGACTTGTATCCACCGAGAAGTCAACACCACTTCCGGTCTTGAGAATCCGCATGCTGTCATTTTGAAATTTGAAAAAATGAGCACTCAGACCTACACCCCACTCCAGGAACATTCTGCGTGCAAGCCGGGTGTGATAAATATTATTAATTGCGATATAAGAAGATCCCAGTGGCGAAAGTGTATAAGGCGCATTTACTTCATCAGGAAATTTTCCATCAGACAGATAATTGCTTACCCCAACATCAAAATGGGTGGACTGGTATGTTCTTCTGCGATTTCTCCTGTCGTCTTCACCCTGATTTTCTTCATCAGCGCCTGTGGACTTTTCCTCCTCAAAGCTGAAATCAAATTGTTCGCTTTCGGCAAGCTCAGAATACTCCTTTGCCTTTTCCTTGAGGCGCTCCGCACGCTCCTTAATCATACGTTTCAGCTCCTCCCGGTCATACCCGGAGTCGGAATCCAGATACGCATCCTGCATCCTGAGCCATCGCAGCTCATCCAGAGCAAGCATCCTGGATCTGTCCCGGAATTTGGAAATACTAACACTGTCACTTAGCGGCTCCAGATAAATCCTGCTGCCCGGATACTTTTTGTACTTGTAAATTAGACTGCCGTTTATCTCGACGGAAGAATCAGTTCTGTTCCGGATGTGCTGAAGTGCATCTCCTATAAGTGCCTCCATATCATACCGCCTGATGGTTTTTATATCAGAGGAGTCTTTTATGACTACGATCACACTGCTTTTTCCGGCCTTGACAATGATTGAGTCAGGCGCTTTTAATGGCTTGTCCTGTGCAAAGGAATGTGCTGCAAAGATGGTCAAGAAAATAAAAATAAGTTGTTTCATTATTGTTCGGTTGTTTGAATTTTAGTTTCAGAATTTTCATACCGCTGACTTCTTCTGTGCAGCCTGCTGAAAATTTCATTTTTCAGTTCATGAATTGCACCCAGTGAAATACCATCCCGCTTCAGCCCCATTACTGCTTTAAAAAATTTAGGCTGATGTACCGGCGAGTAAATTGCCTCATTGGTTGATACAAGTTCATAAACCAGGACCTCAGACCTGTCCTGATCTGCAACCGCTAAATTATCCATTTCAGAAACCTCTATTATTTCAGTTTTAAATGCAACCTGATGAAAGTCCGGCACATGGAGGTTAACATCGGGTTGCTGCCCGGTGAAAGGTTTGGTCAATGGAACAATGGCAGCCACAGGTTTTTTGAGCACTTTATCCGGCTGCGGTACAGATGATATGGGCTGCGTCACAACAGTTTCAGTTTTGCCTGTTGAACTTTTTAAAACCTCCGGTTTGGGGATTTGAACGACCTGACCTTCAGACTTTATTTCAGATGGAGCAATCCAAAGCCATAATAAAGATGCAAAAGCAAAAACCAGCATTGCAGCAGTTGAATAAATGCTGATTCGTCGATCTCTGCGCGAAACCATCCTCTGCTCAATTTTGCTCCAAAGTCCCGGATCCGGGTAAACTTCTGCTTCTGAGAGCCGGTTCTTAAAAAACTCATCAATTTGGTTCTCCATCTTTCAATAATTTTTTAGTGACTGATGCACCTGACTGATATATTTTACTGCGGAGCAATTCACGTGCCCGGCTGAGCTGTGACTTGCTCGTTGATTCGCTGATACCAAGCATTTCGGCAATCTCCCTGTGAGAATAACCCTCAATGGAATACAAATTGAAAACAGTACGATAACCATCCGGAAGAGAAGCAACAAGATTCAGCAAATCTCCTGTGAGCAGCGAAGAATCAGTCCGAACTTCATCCGCCTCAAGTCCGGCAACCTCAATCTCGGAGTAGAGGAATAAGGACTTCTGCTTTCTCAAAACCCCAAGGGCCTCATTAACCATAATTTTTCGGATCCAGCCCTCAAAACTTCCCTCATTACGAAACTGGCCGATTCGCTCAAAAACCGTAAGAAAACCTCTGATCAGAACATCCTCTGCCTCTGCAGACCCCGAAATGTACCTTCTGCAGATGGCCAGCATCTTTGCGGAGTACTGATTGTACAATTGCTGCTGGGAAAGACGATCGCCCTTTTTGCAATTTTCAATCAGATCATTATCCATATCACTATTTATCCTGAGCATCCTTTTCGTACGTTTTCAGAGATGCGGAAAACCAAAATGAGGTTGCACAATTACTAAAATAAATACCCTAAACTGCATAGGAAGTGGAAAATGCAATGATTGAGAACCTTTAATTACAAGTCAAATGGTTTTTTAAAATCAAAAATCTAAAAGGTTTTAGGCTTTAAGTTACCTTGCATAATTAATTTTGACCTTGCTTTTTAAATGCCGGAGTTTCTTTTCGGGCTTGTAATCGCCCTGTTCTGTCTTCAGTTTTTTTACTGGGCCTTGTTTTTAACTGGGTTGCGCAAGATTGAGCCACAGAAGAATTATTCCAAAATACCCCCCGTTTCAATTATCGTTTGTGCGCACGACGAGGAACAGAACCTCAGGGTACTTATCCCGTTGCTGCTGACTCAGGACCACCCTGAGTTTGAAATCATTGTGGTGGACGACCAGTCAAACGATGGCACATGGGATCTGCTGCTCGCCGAAACCAAAAAAAATTCCCGGCTCAAAATGGTCAAGGTAACCATGAAACCTGGACATATACCCGGAAAAAAATTCGCACTGACCCTCGGTATAAAGGCTGCCACGCACGATATCGTTTTGCTTACTGATGCCGATTGCCGTCCTGCAGGAAACTCCTGGGCATCTATTATGGCATCCCGTTTCGATGATTCTACTGATCTGGTGCTGGGGATTTCTCCGTACTATTCAAAGCCCGGCTTACTGAATACCCTGATACGGTTTGAATCAACCCTGACAGCAATATTTTATGCTTCACTGACAAAGCTCGGTAATCCGTACATGGGCGTTGGAAGAAATCTCGCATACAGGAAAAAAATATTTTTTGAAGGCAAAGGATTCAATTCACACATTTCGGAAACCGGAGGTGACGATGACCTTTTTGTAAATCAGCATGCAAGGCCGGATAACACGGTTGTTGTAATTGATAAAAATTCCCTGGTGTACAGCATTCCTTCCTCAGGCCTTGCCAGTTTTTTCAATCAGAATAAAAGACATCTATCCGCAGGTAAAAGGTATAAAGCATTACACCGGTTAATCCTTACACCTCTGATGGCAGGTCAATCATTGTTTATACCTCTTGCAGCCTCCGCCATTTTCACAGAACAGGCAAATATGGCTTTGTTACTGATTATATTGAGGTGGATATTGATTGCAATGGTTTTCCGAACCTTTATTAAAAAGACAGGGGTCACATTTTCATTACTCAGCATTCCGCTTGCCGATATTCTTTTCTCCTTTTATTATCTTGCCGCGGCGCCTGCAGCGCTATTCTCAAGAAAAATAGTATGGAAGACCTGAATGGCCGATTTTCTGCAAAAGCCATAGAGGATTTTAATCTGGTGGATCAGGCTGTGGGGGGCAATGAAAAAGCCTACGCACAGTTGCTGCAACGCTACAGAAGACCAGTTTACCACATGATTCTTAAAATGGTCCGTAATGTGGATGACGCTGAGGATCTGACCATAGAAGCATTTGGCAAAGCTTTCCGAAGCCTTCATAAGTTCAAAAAAGATTTTACCTTCAGTACCTGGCTGTTCCGGATTGCTACCAATAACTCCATTGATTTCATTCGAAAGCGAAAGCTCAATACACTCAGTATTGACCATGCATTTACCGATGGGGATGGTCAGCCGGTTCCCCTTTCCATACAGGATAAAAATCTGAACCCTCAGGACGAAGCTATCAAATCACAAAAAGAAGAAATCATCCGCGTTGTGGTTTCCATGCTGCCCGCCAAATACCAGAAGCTGGTAAGATTGCGCTATTTTCAGGAGTTGTCATATGAAGAGATCGCAGTAGAAATTGATGCCCCTCTTGGAACTGTAAAGGCCCAGCTGCACCGCGCCAGGGAACTGATGTATGATCTGGTCAAAAACAAAAAGGACCAATTCTGATTGCATTGAACAGCTGCGAAATTATTTTCCGATACTTCCCTGACCTGACCGAAAAACAGAAAGGCCAGTTCATGGCCCTGAAGGACCTCTATGAAACATGGAATTCCAGAATCAATGTCATCTCAAGAAAAGACATGGAAAATCTGTATGTCAACCACGTACTGCATTCACTTGGACTTGCCCGGGTCATAACTTTTCTCCCGGGCTCTAAAATACTGGATGCCGGAACCGGTGGTGGCTTTCCGGGAATACCTCTGGCCATACTTTTTCCTGAAGCAGGCTTTCACCTGGTGGACTCCATTGGCAAGAAAATTACGGTTGTCAAGGAAGTATCAGCTGCATTAGGACTTCAGAATGTTCAGGCTGATGCAAAAAGGGTTGAAACACTCACACCCGGCTATGATTTCATCGTAAGTAGGGCAGTGACAAAGATGAAAGAATTTCATGGATGGGTAAAGCACCTTACACTGAGAGAAAACCATCATAGCATCGCCAACGGGATTCTGTACCTGAAAGGAGGCGATCTTTCAGAAGAACTTGCAGAGGTAAAAAAGGATTTCAGACTTTTTAAACTCAGCGATTATTTAGAAGAATCATTTTTTGAAACAAAAATGGTTGTTTACCTGCCACTCAACTGATCAGCCTGAAGCTTTTTAAAATCCTCCCTGACAGGAGTAAAGATATCAATGGCCTTGCAGGCCGTGATGGCCTTACCTGAATGCGGAACATTGGAAGGAATGTAAGCACACATGCCGGCTGTAAGCAGGGTGGTCTCATTACCGATTCTGAACTCCAGCGTACCTTCTGTAACATGTGTCCACTGCTCCTGAACATGGTAATGCTCCGGCAATTCAACACCCTGTTCCAAATCTATATGACCACAGGTAATTTGTTCAGAATGATGGAGCACCCCATAAATACCATTCCATATTTTAACTTTTAAGCCGGCTTTGAAATCAATAAATGGCATCTTATTTCAGTTTTTAATTTTCAGGAACAGACTTCAGCATACTTTCCATAATGTCAAATGTATAACGCTTCAGCTCTGATGGCGTCATGGAAGAAAAAATATCCGGGTTAATGGCCGTCCCAAACCTGATATTTACAGTCCCCGGTCTTATAGAAATTTTTCCCGGCGGCATTAGCTTACCGGCACCTTTAATAATAACAGGTATGATAGGCACTTGTGTTTCCAGGGCCATGCGAAAAGCACCATCCTTGAATGGTTGCAACAACTGATCAGTTCTGTTTTGTGTTCCCTCAGGAAAAATAAGCGCCGGAATTCCCATTTGAAGAATCCTGATCATATGCTTGAGGCTATTAATACGACTTTCAGCATCGCTGCGGTCAACAATAATTGTAACAACTCCCACGACCCATCCGAAAACAGGAATTTTGAGAAGCTCTTTTTTTGCAAGAGGCCTGAACTGTCCCGGAATCGCAAGACAAAGACCGGGCAAATCCAGAAAGGAGGTATGATTGGAAACGTAAATACATGGCCGTCCCTTTCCTGGTTGTTCCCTACCTTGAATTTGGTATCGGATAAAAGTCAATTTACTGAATAGCCAGGACCATATTTTTAAAAAGAGATAAGTCACTGCGGCAAAACGTGGACCCAGCATCGGAGGAATAAGGAAGAATGGTAAAAATATTATCAGGAAACCCGAAAATACCAGGATCGCCCATGCTGTATAAAATTTACCGGGGAGTCCTGCTTGCTCTTTCAAAGGTTAAGGTAGGGTTAAGACAAAAATTCCGGCCTCAAAGCCTTCCTTTCAGGCATTTCTGCTCTGCAAAATAAGTAACTTTGAGACATGAGAATAATAACTTTATGTTTGTTATTTCTGACCTTCTGTACTGTCGGTCAGGGAATTATAGTTGAGCCGGGAAAAAATTTTCAACCTGAAACCCACCGGACATTCAAATTTGGAAAAAGTGAAATCGTTACCCATAAGGAAGATAAAAAAATAAGTGATAATGTGCTTGATAAAATTATAAGGGAAAACATTGAAAAAGAATTTTCATTGAAAGGCATCAGCCGTGATGATGTTGCAGGGACACTCGTTGTGACTTACATGGCCGGGAGTTTTCATCATTCAACTGTTCAGCAACTCGGGCCGCTTGGCACAGCACCTGGGCAGCAAGGTGCAAATTTGACAAGGGATTTTGATCAGGGCAGCCTGGTCATCGATGTAAATGAAGCCGCCGGTGGCGCACTGCTATGGCGTGTTAATTCAACCATGAATACAAATACTCCGGACCCCGGCAATGCAGTATCGCAGGTGGTCGCACGCGGTTTTAAAAAATTTGGCCAGCCCTCAAAAAAGAAAAAGAAGTCCTGATGTACAAACAGCTGCTTCGCCCGCTGCTCTTTCTTTTTGATCCGGAGACGATTCATCATTTTTCATTCAGGTTCATCCGCCTGTTACATGCTGTTCCGGGAATACCACGCCTGCTGAGATTCATTTATAAAACCAACAATCCAAAGCTCGGCAAAACAGTCATGGGGCTGTACTTCCCAAATCCGGTAGGACTTGCCG